>CAZALW010000030.1:5826-17216 GCA_964485705.1 uncultured Thiotrichaceae bacterium | reverse complement strand
TTTTTTATAATTTGTTGTTGCAAAATCGGTGGAGTCCATATACGAGATGACATGAACCGCTCGCAGCTTGGAGTGAGGCACGAAGTCCAACACTGGCATCAGCGGTTAGTATTTGTTGGGGCTCGTGCCTCACCCCAAACTACAGGCTCATTTAAGCTAAAAAATGCTTTTGCTGTAATTCGGGAACAATATGCGCCATGTTTTTATAATCGTTATCATGGTGCAGTAAAACAAGATTATGCTCAATAGCTGTTTGCGCAATAAGGCAATCAATGGACGAACGTACAGTAATTCCCTGTTGACGGCAGTTCAAATAAATTTTCGCGGCTTTGGCATGACTTTCCTGCGGCTCGTTGAAACGATAAAAATTCTGACCGGAAAAATAACGCTGCAATTCATCAAAACTACGCTGACTTTTTGCTCCCTGTAAAATTTCCATGTAAATATGGTCGTTGATACCGCAGGAAAGTGGATTGTCCAGCAATGAATCCAGGTACAATACTGCGGCTGTCTCACGCCCTTGAATATAGTCAATCCAGACGGAAGTATCGACCAAATACATTGCTTTTATTCACCACTGATGCGTGTAGATTTATAATCATAATCTTCCTGCAAATTTTTGCTGCCTTTAATCTCTCTCAAATCAAGGCGCTTACGATGCAAAACAAATTCACGTAATGCTTTATCAATTAGTTTACGTTTGGTCTTGATATGACTCAAAGCCTGCGCCTCTGCAACAAGCTTTTCATCCAGTACAATATTAGTACGCATAATTACACCCTCACTTGTGTATAGATATGTGTATTATATTGCGAATTACAGTATATAACCAGCTCGTAGACTGAAACAATGCAGGTCGCAGCAACATCTCGTAACCCGTTGGGGCGAGGCATGATGCTCAACATGTGTGTTAGTACCGCCTGTGTTTGTTGGGCTTTGCTATTGGTTCGCTGCAAATTTTTCATCGAGAAACTGGTTTATTTCAGTTGATTCGTACAACCATTCTACTGAGCCATCAGCTGCGGTTATTTTTAGACAGGGCACCTGATATTTTCCACCTTCACTGACTAGTTCTTTGTTCCATTTCGGATCATTTCGGGCATCGCGATTATCTATATTTAATGCCAGGCGATGAATTTGTCGGCGTGTTTTTACACAGAAGGGGCACAGTTTAAAATGGTATAACGCCATGTTTTCAGTTTGCTGATCTATTTCTGCTTGCACATCGGCTGAACGCTGCATTGGCCTGGGTCGCGTTATCCAGTCAATGAATATAATTATTTGACTCAGTATCCAGCGTATTGGTTTGAATATGATACCCATTATTTCCTCACTTAAAACTTTTTTTAGAAAACTCACCATGCGCCTGTAAATCGGCATGATACGACGAACGCACCATTGGGCCGCTGGCTATGTGTTTAAAACCCATTTCCATACCAACGGTATACAGCTGGTCAAATTCTTCCGGGGTAACGTAACGTTCGACTGGTAAATGATGTTTACTTGGCTGCAAATATTGCCCTAGTGTTAACATGTCAACATTATGCGATCGCATGTCTTTCATTTCTTCTATGACTTCATCCAGTTTTTCGCCCAGACCCAGCATTAAACCAGATTTTGTTTTTATTTCAGGGTGGCTTTGCTTAAACTGTTTTAGTAAATCCAGCGACCATTGGTAATCTGAACCGGGGCGACATTTTTTGTACAGGCGCGGAATGGTTTCAAGATTGTGGTTAAACACATCCGGCGGTGATTGATGCATTATATCTAACGCCACATCCATACGCCCGCGAAAATCGGGGACTAATATTTCTATTTCTATTTGTGGATTTAAGGCGCGTGTTTGCTGTATGCATTCCACAAAATGCGCGGCTCCGCCATCGCGTAAATCATCACGATCTACTGAGGTAATGACCACGTAAGACAGGTGCATGGCTTTGATGGTTTCGGCAAGATGCTCTGGCTCTTTTTCATCCAGCGGATTGGGACGACCATGACCGACATCACAGAACGGGCAACGACGGGTACAGATATCACCCATTATCATAAAGGTGGCGGTGCCTTTAGCAAAACATTCACCCAGATTCGGGCAGGCCGCCTCTTCACACACGGTGTGCAATTTTTGTTGACGTAATATGCTTTTAAGTTTTTTTACGTTTGGATTAAACGGAGACTTTGCTCGTATCCATTTTGGTTTGCGTAACCGCTGCGCTGGTTGTAGCACTTTTATTGGAATACGCGCAACCTTTTCGGCGCCTTTGAGTTTTTCACCAGTAATTACTTTTTTATTTGTCGCTGTTATTTGATTGTTCATATCGATTAGAGGGATTTAAAAAAAGCCTGTTTTCATTCAAACGCGATCACATTGTCATCTCGACCAACGGGAGAGATCTTATTCCACTGCTGTATAAGATCTCTCACAAAAAAATGTTCGAGATGACAGTAGTATTGATATTTTTCCGTATAACACAAAGCGTTTATTAATTAGCACCCAGGTTTTTTAAGAGCCGTTGCTGTAAATTAGCAGTCACATCTGCGATTTTTATGTCTTTAATAAAGTCTTTTAGCTGTACCACTTCCAGCCCCTGATAACCGCAGGGGTTGATTCTACTGAAAGGTTCGAGATTCATATCCACATTTAATGCCAGACCATGAAAACTGCAACCCTTACGCACTCGCAGACCCAGAGCGGCTATTTTAGCATCATTTACATAGACACCCGGTGCCTCTGGTTTTGCGCTGGCGACAATTTGATAATCACTGAGTAAAGCAATGATGGTTTGCTCAAGAATGGTGACCAGCTCGCGAACACCTGTTTTTAATCGCTTTAGATCCAGCAGTGTATAAACCACGATTTGCCCAGGGCCGTGATAGGTTACTTGACCGCCACGATCTGAATTGATGACCGGAATATTTCCCGCCTTTAATATGTGTTCTGGCTTGCCGTTTTTACCTAAGGTGTAAACCGGCGGGTGTTGTAGAAACCAGAGCTCGTCTGCGGTATTCTGTTGCCGCGAGTTGGTAAAATCCTGCATTTTTTGCCATGTTTGCTGATAGTCTACTTCACCAGGATGACGGCATATTATGGGCATAGGTTATTAATTACGAATTACTAATTACGAGTAACATCGACTATGGTTGGCTGGCACGAGATGAGCATATATTTATCCATGTAACCAACAAAAACATAAGCAATAAACCTGCCAACCGGTAATTCGTAATTATTATTACAAGGCAATAGAGACATACTCGCAGGCGCTGAGATCTATATAAATTGCATCCAGCTGCTGCTTGCTGTGTGCGGTGATAGTAATAGTGATCGCTGTGTACTTACCCGTTTTACTGGGTTTTATCTTCAGCGCATCTTCAGCCAGGTTTTCAACATGACGGTTGATGATTTCAAGCACAGTTATTTCAAGCTCGTCACAGCTTAAACCCATGGCTTTAACTGGGAATTCGCAGGGGAATTCTAATAAGGTTTCGCCTTCTTTTAAGGTTAAATCACATATATTTATATCTCTATTCATTATATTCACTATTTATCGTAGGTCTGTTTAAGCGTTAGCGTAGCAGGCAATCTACTGTAACTTTGGCGGTTATTACCTGTAAAACTTATCACGTAGCAACACGCCAGCATGATTGTTGTAACGCTGGTGCGTTAATGACTGCGTTACCACGCAGTGCGTGGTAACGAGGCACACAAAAGCCAGGAAGACCCCGTGCCTCACTCCACCCTTCGATGGATGCGTGTTACGACAGTAGTGGTGCATAGATGCACCGTTTACGAACCTAAGGACGGAGTAGTGGTGCATGGATGCACCGTTTACGAACCTAAGGACGGACAAAGCGCCTAACACGACCTACGGTTGCTATTTCGACCAAAGGGAGAGATCTTATTCCGCCGTAGTACAAGATCTCTCACAAAAAACGTTCGAGATGACAGCAATTACCGATGACAGTAATTACCAACGTTAGTTTTTCACTTTTCACTTTTCACTTTTCCATCCTTTGGTTCGTAAGCACCACATCCATGTCCATCCTTTGGTTCGTTAAACGGCACATCCTTGTGCCACTGCTGCTACTGCTCATTGCTGCTGCGCAGCAGCAGCTTGTGTTGCTGGTATAAATCCATCACCCGTTTCCACATTTCGCCTGCAACACCCGCACCTATACCGACGCCCACTGCTTCACCATTTAAACGAATAACCGGGGCGATTTCTCGTGTTGAACTGGTCATCCAAATTTCATCTGCACTGTATAACTCGGCTTCTTTAATTTCTCGTTGCTGTACTACTATGGTGTTTTTTTCTGCAATTTCAATCACCAGGTCGCGGGTTATACCGGGCAGCAACAATTGATTTCCTGTGGGATGCTTTGTCGGCGGTGTAAGGAGAGTGCCGTCTTTTACCAGAAAGACATTGCTCGCGGTGCCTTCGGTAACCATGCCCTTTCTAATTAAAACTGCATCTTCTACATTGGCAGCGACCGCCTGCTGTTTAAGCATGACATTGGCTATCAATGAAGTCGATTTTATATCGCAGGCATGCCAGCGAAAGTCATCAACTGTAATCACGGATATACCGGCTGAAACCACGTCCATATCGGGTGGCTTGACCTGTAATATCATGGCAAAAACCGTTGCCGGACAAGTTGACTGATTCGTTTTATTTATACTCAAATCACGTACTGGATATGCACCGCGTGAAACCTGTAAATAGATGGCGCGATCTTCACCCTGGTTTTTATTGAGTAACTGCGAAAAAATTTCTGCCCACTCTTTGCTGTTAAGCGGGTTAGCCATGCTAACACGGCTTAAACTATTCTGTAATCGAGCTAAATGCTCATCAACACGCAATAAATTATTGCCAAATACCGGCACCACTTCGTAAACAGCATCGCCAAAAAGAAAGCCCCTATCCATTACAGAAATTTTGGCTTCTTCTACGGGCAGGTACGCACCATTTAAGTAAACAATGTTTGGGGAAGGATTCATTATTAATGTTCTCGTTGCCGCACTCCTGCGTGGGAATGCAGGCCTGCTGTTTATTAGCTACTACTTACACCAGTGTCAGTCGAGCGTTTAGTATGCGTTGCCACGCAGGAGCGTGGGAACGAGGGCTAATTTGTTATTATTGAATCATACGTAAAACATAATCTTTTGCCATTTGAAAAAAGCTGCCTTTATCAATTGTTTCCAGGGCAACCAAAGGCACGGTGGCAAGTATTTCTCCGTCCAGTGAGATTTTTACCACACCAACCTGCTGCCCAAGGCTTATTGGTGCCTCAATGTTTTTATCAATTTCCATGACAGGGCTCAGGTCATCATACGCACCACGTTGGATACTAATAGCCAGATCATCAGCCAGCCCAACACTCAGATTCTCCATCTCACCTTTCCAGACACGTGTCCGACTCAACACTTCACCTGCAGTATAAAGGGTATGTGATTCAAAAAAACGGAAGCCATAATTTAATACTGCCTGGCTGACACTGGCTCGTGCTTTTTTACTGTTGGTATTAAGTACCACAGAAATAAGGCGCATATCTGCTCGCAACGCTGAAGAAACCAGGCAATAACCTGCTGACTCTGTATGCCCGGTTTTCATGCCATCAACACTTTCATCACGCCATAATAATTTATTGCGGTTATATTGTTTGATGTCGTTATAGGTGAATTCTTTTTCGGCATAGCGGGAATACTGCTCCGGGAACTCGCTAATAATTGCAGACGCCAGTGTGGCTATATCACGCGCTGTTGTTAAATGCTTTTTATCCGGCCAGCCCGTGCTATTCACAAAATTGGTTTTATCCATACCCAACGCTGCTGCATGCTGGTTCATTAACTGTACAAATGCACCTTCTGTTCCTGCAATGTGTTCAGCCAGAGCAACACTGGCATCATTACCTGATTGCACCACCAGACCTTTTAATAGGTCATCAACTGAAACACTGGAACCCACCTCCAGATACATTCTTGAACCGCCCATGCGCCAGGCTTTTTCGCTGATATCAACCATGTCATCCAGACTCAGCCGACCTTCTTCAATTTCTTTATAGACAACATAAGCGGTCATTAGCTTGGTAATGCTTGCCGGTTCGATTTGTGTATTTGGCTTTTTTTCCGCCAGCACCTTACCACTGGCAAAATCAACCAGGATATAGTTTTTCGCTGCCACTTCCGGTGGTGCAGGCACCGGTTTTACGGCTATCGCATAATGACTATTTAACAACGCCAATACAAAGAATATTAAATAAAGACTATTTTTTACTGAATACATTTTTTTTGAATACACCATGGAATATTTTTTAAACTCGTTTTCTAAAACTATTGTTATGAGGTCTTTGTACAATAGAGCAAAGACACAACACTATTGTCATCTCGACCAGAGGGAGAGATCTTAAACTTCGGTAGAACAAGATCTCTCCCTCTGGTCGAGATGACAGCGGGGATCGGCTTAGTCGAAATGACAGCGAATATTAACCTGGTCGAGATCACAACAATCACTTTTTAACTATTTTTAAATTTTTATGATTATTTTCTTTGAGTTGAGAGACAACATTTTTTGCCACTCGTTCCGAAGGTAAGGGACCAATTCTCACCCGATATAGCGCTTTTCCTTTTTTACTTTCTATATGCAGCCTGACATCATTAAAGCCTTCACTTTGTAATTGACCCAGATGCGACAAAGCATTATCTTCCGAAGTAAACGCGGCAATTTGTATATAAAGTTTACCACTTACAACAGGTGACTCTACAACGGCTCCACTACGCTGGCGATTTTTGTCTGATTCAGACGTTAGCACACGAATACTTACATTTGCTGTGCCAACCTGCGCAACACCCAGTTTTGTTGCCGCCGCGTATGACAGATCAATAATTCTACCTTGATGAAATGGCCCACGATCATTCACTCTAACAATGGCTTTACGGTTATTATCGTGATTGATGACTTCCACATACACTGGAATGGGCAAGGTTTTATGCGCGGCAGTCATCGCATACATGTCATATTCTTCACCACTTGAGGTACGGCGACCATGAAATTTAGTGCCATACCATGAAGCAATACCTTTTTGCTGGAAACCTGCTGCAGAATCCTTTACATAATAGGTTTTACCAAAGACTTCATAACTTGCCGGGTTACCATATTTGCTACGGCTAACAGAGCTCACCGTGGCATCAGGAATTTCATGCCATTGTTTTGTATAGTTAGGAGATGGGCCGTCTTTCATTTCACCACAGGAGGCTAGCATGGCGATGAAACACAATAAGGCGAAACCATGCAGGTTGGGCAGCGCTTTATTTCTCACTTGCATTTCTCACTCGCAATATTTTTGTTCTAAGTTCTAAGTTTTTCACTTAATTGATAAACCGCCATAGCATAAAGCACACTATGGTTATAGCGAGTAATGACATAAAAGTTTTTCAGTCCCACCCAGTATTCAACCCCTTTTTTTCCTTTTAATGCCAGCAGTGTTACTTTTTCTGCGTTATCCACTCCTCTGTTTTTGGGGGTGTTTTTGAGCGAAACACCCTGACCTTCTAACTGCTTGAGCGTGATATAGGGTTTTCTGCTGTTTTTCTCTTTAATAATGGATTTGTCTTTTACTGTGACAGAATGCACTACACTAGCATCTGGCTGCCAACCGTGCTGACTAAAATAATTTGCCACGCTGCCGATCACATCCGGCATACTGTTCCACAAATCACGTTTACCATCACCGTCAAAATCAACCGCATAATGGCGATAACTGCTGGAGATAAACTGCGGCAAGCCCATGGCACCTGCGTATGAACCGGTCATTTTTTCAATACTAATATCTTCTTCTTTTGACAACAGTAAAAATTGCTTCAATTCACTTTTAAAAAACTTACTACGCGGTGGGTAATCAAAGCCTAAGGTGGTTAGTGAATCAAAAACGGTATATTTGCCAGTAAACCTGCCATAGTAACTTTCGACACCAACAATTGCCGCTATAATTTCAACTGGCACGCCATATTCTTTTTCAGCACGTTGTAAAATATCATTATATTCTGCAATAAATTTTTTACCTTTATTGATGCGTTTACTGGTAACAAATATGGGGCGATATTGTTTCCAGGTAAGGGTTCTTTCAGCCGGTTTGGCTATCGATTCCAGAACATTGTCGAGGCGTTTTGCAGTGGCAAATTGTTCCTCAAGGTAAGCACGATCAAAGCCATGTTTATCGACCATTTCATTTATAAACTGTTTTACATCGGTGCGCTGCGCGTAGTTGGCATATACGATTGTCGGCATAGAACTAACCAGAGCCCAACCAGCCATCAGCAACATTTTTTTTATTTTAAATATCATCAATTACTCCATACAGTTCACATTTTTCTGAAATCATAGCCAGCCGCTTTGTCATCTCGTTGTCATCTCGACCAGAGGGAGAGATCTTGATCCACCGTGGGTCAAGATCTCTCCCTCTGGTCGAGATGACAGTTGGTCTTTTTGACGCCAACGCTCACTTTTCGCTTTTCATTATTTTGCCACCAATCGCCGATGGGTGCTGATCGACATCAACATACCGAAACCTGCCATCAATGTTACCATTGATGTACCACCGTAACTAATTAAAGGCAAAGGCACACCCACTACGGGCAAAATTCCTGTCACCATGCCAACGTTCACAAATAGGTAGACAAAAAACGTCATGCTGAGACTGCCTGCCAGTAAACGGCCAAAACTATCCTGTGCATTTGCTGCAATATACAAACCACGAAGAATGATATAGGCATAGAGAGACAGCAATACAACTGCACCCATAATACCAAATTCTTCTGCAAACACCGCATAGATAAAGTCCGTGGTGCGTTCCGGAAGAAAGTCTAACTGCGACTGCGTACCGTTGAGCCAGCCTTTACCATAGATACCACCGGAACCGATGGCAATGGTTGACTGAATGATATGATAACCCGAGCCTAATGGATCACTGCCCGGATCCAGCAATGTTAAGACCCGCTGCTTCTGATAATCATGCATAAACTGCCATAACACCGGTGCCAGCGCCATCATTGAAAAAATTGCCCCAAAAAGCACGCGCCACCGTATACCGCCAAAAAACACCACAAAAATACCGGCCGCTGCTACCAGTAGTGCGGTGCCTAAATCGGGTTGTTTTGCGATTAATATTGTAGGTAAAATGACCAGTGCCAATGAAATAATCAGCGCAGAAAATTTTGGTGGGAACGGTTTTTTACACAAGTACCATGCAAGCATCATCGGCGTAACCAGCTTCATCATCTCTGAAGGCTGAAAACGAATCACATAAAGATTTAACCAGCGCTGCGCACCTTTGCCAACATCACCTGCAACCATAACTAAAATCAACAGAATAATACCCAGAACAAAAAACCAGGGTGCCCAGTGGTACAGTTGATGCGGTGATATTTGCGCTACAACAAACATCACCACTAACGCAATACTCAAACGAATTACCTGCCGCTGCACCAACTCTACCGAGCCATCAGAAGCACTGTATAAAATACCCAGCCCGGCTGCCATTAACAACAACAGCCCGGTTAACAAAGCCGTGTCGATATGTAGCATCTGCAAAAACCGTGAGCCTTTACTTTGATAATCAGAATCAAAAAATTGTGCGCTGCTACTGTTGCTACTAAATGTGGGGTGTCGCATATTTTTCCATCAAGGTTGTGCAAAATGATGTTCAATTAATTTTCTTACAACAGGTGCTATTTTACTGCCACTTTCACCATTTTCAGCAATCACAGCCACCGCCAGCACCGGATCATTTATCGGTCCAAAACCGATAAACAGTCCGTGGTTACGTAATTTTTTCGCCACGGTTTCTTTATCGTATTCTTCGTCCTGTGCAATACTAAAAACCTGTGCCGTTCCGGTTTTGCCTGCCATTTCAAACGCCATATCCTGACCGATCGTGCGTGCGGTTCCTCTGCTGCCGTGAACTACTTTTTTCATGGCGTTAAATATCACATCCCAGTGACCTTCTTTACGTAATTCAATCATGGTTCTGGAGGGCTCACGTGTTTTCACTGTATCATCTTTTGAACGATGAACTTCTTTAAGCAATCGCGGTACTATTTTTTCACCTCGACTGGCTAAGGCGGCTGTTGCCACGGCAAGCTGCAACGGTGTTGCCAGCATATAACCCTGACCAATACCAGCAATAATGGTTTCACCCGGATACCAGACTCTTCCATATTTTCTTTTTTTCCAGTCAGTGGAAGGCAGCAAGCCCCGACGTTCGCCAAGTAAATCAATACCGGTTTTTTTGCCAAAACCAAACTGCGCTAGAAAATCATGCATATCATTGATACCCATACGATAAGCCAGCTCATAAAAATAAACATCACATGACTGCTCCATGGCTTTATCCAGATTAACAATGCCATGCCCCTGTCTTTTCCAGTCACGATATTTATGTTCAGTCTCATCTCCCGGCAATATAAAGTGTCCCTTGCACTCAATGGACTCTTTCACTCTAAAATGGCGTTGCTCAATACCCGCCAGAGCGATAAAGGGTTTATAGGTAGATGCAGGTGGATATTGACCGAATATGGCGCGGTTAAACAGGGGTTTATATGCAGATTGCTGTAATGCATTGTAGTTTTTATGACTGATACCATGGACAAACAAATTAGGATCAAACCCCGGTTTACTGACAAACGCCAGCACCGCACCCGTGTGTGGCTCTATGGCAATCACTGCACCGGCAAATTCCCCCAAACCTTGATCTGCTATGCGCTGTAATTCAATATCCAGATTCAATACCAGATCGTTTCCCGCGATCGGAGCGATTTTATCAATAATACGTATTATTCTGCCCTGGGCATTAACCTCAACTTTCTGTTGCCCCACCTGCCCATGCAACTGCACCTCATAATATTTTTCCAGCCCGGTTCTACCAATGTGTGTCGTGCCCCGATAATTGCCTTGATCAATCACCAATAAATCCTGGCTGTTGATTCGACCAACATAACCTATTGCATGCGCGGTAAGCTCGCCATGCGGGTAGTAACGACTCAAGCGTGCGTTGATATCCATACCCGGAAAGCGGTGACGATTCACCGCCAGCCGCGCAACCTCATCTTCCGTCAAGCGTGTACGTAATGAAACTGGTTGAAATGAGCGATGGACTCGCAACTGTTCTTTAAAACGCTCAACTTCAGACTCACTTATGGTGACGATTTCAGCGAGCCCTCTCAAGGTTTCATCCATGTTTTCAACCTGCTCCGGAATGATTTCGAGGTGAAAAGTGGGTTTATTTTCAGCAAGAATGACACCGTTTCGGTCATAAATTAAACCACGAGTTGGTGGCAATGCCATCAAACGAATGCGATTATGCTCCGATAAATCAGAAAAGTACGTATGATCTACGATTTG
>CAZALW010000030.1:0-5726 GCA_964485705.1 uncultured Thiotrichaceae bacterium | reverse complement strand
GGTTAATGGTTAATGGTTAATGGTTAATTTTTGATTTAACCATTAACCATTAACAATTAACAATTAACAATTATTATTTAGTGTTTTAGCTGTTTCAGGCTCGACAATCCCGCAACAATCGATAGAATCTGTTGAAATATGTATAAAGGAAGTACCGGTTGCGGATATTATTCACAATCTGGCTGAAAAAATCAAAAATAATGGGATACAAACATGAAACTAATCCTGATTGGCGCGCCTGGCTCAGGTAAAGGCACACAGACAAAATACTTAACTGAAAAATACCACATTCCACAGATTGCCACCGCAGACCTGTTGCGTGCTGCGGTGATAGCACAAACACCGCTAGGGCGACAGGCCAAAGCCATTATGGATGCAGGCCAACTAGTACCGAATGATATTGTCATCGGTATGATTCGTGAACGCATTACACGCCCTGACGCAGACCAGGGTTTTATACTGGATGGCTTCCCGCGTAATATTGCACAGGCCATGGCGCTGGACGATATTCTCGATAAATTAGGCAAGCCAATTGATGCCGTATTACAGTTTAATGTTGATGCCGAAATGCTGATGCAACGCATGATCGGTCGACTCAACTGTATTTCTTGCGGTGCATTATTTAACCTGTTCACGCAACCGCCAATGATTGATGAAAAATGTGACGAATGTGGCAGCACATTACGCCATCGCATCGATGACAATGAAGATACCATCGAACGTCGATTAACTATTTTTGAAACACTCACCCAACCACTAAGTGACCACTACAAACAAAAAGGCATATTACATGTGGTTGAGGCACATGGTGATGTCACCGACGTAACTAAACGCATCAAATCTGCCTTACGCGGACTGCGCTCAAAACGCACCCCGATAAAACCAGTACTTGATCCCGTATCCAAACCTGTTAAAAACACAAAACCTGCTATAAAACACGTCAAGATTGAAGAACGTCAACCTAAATTGCGGCCACGAAAAAAAATCCAGACACTGTCGGGTAATACCACGGTTAAAAAACTGGAAATTAAAAAAGAACTACCTACCGTTGTTCATAAAAAAACAACAAAAGCCGCCACCCGAAAAAAAGACAGTACTGCGACAGTCGCCTCAGCTATCCAGCAAAAAACTCAGGCGAAAGTTCTGGATGAATCTATGGATAAGCAGCTAAAAGAATTAGAAACCGAATTAAAACAAACCAAAGTTCAACTAAAAAAAGTGGCTGACGCTGAAAAAATCTTAATAAAAACAGAGAAGAATAAAGATGCCGCGCTTAAAAAAGCACTTCATGCTGAGACTACTAAACTGAAAAAAGATAGTTTTAAGTAGTAAGTAGTAAGTAGTAAGTAGTAAGTTTTAAGTTGGTAGATGCCTTAAGCCATCATTGTTATGACACTAACTTTTTTAATAACAACCAACATAAAACTTATTACTTAAAACATAAAAACTAAGCCTGTTGCTCTTCCACTTCTTTACGCACCTGATCCATATCCAGCTCTTTGGCTTTAGCAATCACATCCTTTAACGCGCTTTCTGGCAACATGCCAGCCTGAGAAAAAATAGCAATCTGCTGACGAAAAATCATCAATGTCGGGATGGAACGAATTTGAAAACTGGCCGCTAACTCCTGTTCATCTTCAGTATTTACTTTGGCGAACACCACATCATCATATTCTTCAGATACTGCTTCATATACAGGTGCAAATGATTTGCATGGGCCACACCATGGTGCCCAGAAATCAATAATGACAATGTCATTATTGGCAATGGTGTCCTGTAATGTATCTTTAGTTATTTCAATGGTTGCCATATGCCTTTACCCTGTTCTATTTAAAAAAACGGTATTTTACCCTATATAAACTGGATATTTCAGCCTACAATCAAAAACTAACTGAAATGAGTATTTCCGGATAGGTGGTATTACAGTCAATAAAACGGGAGCAGTCCTGATACTCTTCATACACAATGCCACCGCCAATATAGACACCTCGGTTGCTTGTGAAATAGGCTCCCGCGCGATAACCGAAGGAATTCACATCATCCAGATTATCGACAAACGTTCTACGATAAAAAGCACCGATATACGGTTTTATAGTTTTAGGCTTGGCAAAAACATATCTGATTTGCGGACTGACTTTTGTGATGCTGGGATCACCTGAAAACCAGCGCTGTACATCGATACCCAGCTCCAGACCATTAGCGACATAATAGCCGACACCAACACCTAATATTATATAGTCATCCTGAAAGGCACGGCCAGAACCTGCAACTATGCCTATGCTGGTTGAGCCTTTTGAAAAGGCAGTACCTACACCTCCAGTGCCAATGCTGCTGGCTGAGACAAAGTGGCTACTACACAGCAATATTATTGCGACGGCCTGGTTGCTAACTGTTTTTAAATTCATCATTTTGTCCTTTTTTATTTCGTGTTTTTTATTCAGGTAAAACCTGGTTTGCCTAATTGAGTGAAGGTCAGCTTTCGGTCATTAGCGGACGTTCAAAATCAAAAACATTGGTCCGCGAAAAACGCAAAAGACGCGAAAAAAGCGCAAAGAAAATATTTTTTTGTTTTTTTAGTTAGGCCTGAATAAGCAATAGTATTGCTGGCTTTAGCGTTGCTATAAACAGAAAAGTTTTATTCTGGTCTATAAACCCATTATTGTTTTTGCTTTTTTCGCGTCTTTTGCGTGTTTCGCGGACTAATGTTTTTAAGTTTTTTCAACGTCCGCTATGTGTCGAAATCAGTTATTGCAAATCTAACACTCTGATTAGCTTTTATTGCCATATAAATCACGATACAAACCTTCTTTGTTAATCAATTGCTGATGATTACCTTCGTCTATAATCTTGCCTGCGTCAAACACCAGTACACGGTCAGCCTGTCTCACCGCACTTAAACGGTGGGCGATTATCAGTGTGGTCCGGTTTTGTAAAAATGCATGCATAGCCTCATGTAACAAAGCCTCTGTTTCGGTATCCAACGATGATGTTGCTTCATCTAAAATCACTACTTTAGGGTCAGCCAGTATCATTCGCGCAATCGCCAGACGTTGTCGTTGGCCACCGGATAAGCGTATGCCACTACGACCAATAATGCTGTCCAGTTGCTGCGGCATGTGTTCAACCACTTTACGTAACTGTGCTATCTCCAGCGCCTGCCAGACAAGTGTATCGCTTACATCACGACCCAGGCACAAATTTTCTCTAACGGTATCATTAAACATTGCCGGTTGCTGCAACACGGTGGCGACATTTTCTCTCACCACATCCAGACCAATTTCTTTTAAATTAACATCATCAAAATACAGTTCACCCGAATCTGCCGGGTACAAACCCAAAATAATTTGTACCAGGGTTGACTTGCCACCACCACTGGCACCCACCAGTGCTACCTTCTCACCTTGTGCAATCGACAGACTGACACCATCCAGCACCGGCAGACCTTCACCATAAGAAAAACTGACATTTTTCACGCTTAATCCCACGGTGTGGTTTTCTTTAAAAGGGTCTCTAAGATGTGGGTATTGCGGCTCAGACTTCATTGCCTGTAATTTATTGATTCTTTCAATGGCAGCATTTGCACTGTAACAACTGTACTGAATGCTTAATATCTCCTGCACTGGACCCATCATAAACCAGAGATAAGCATAAACCGCAAACATTTCACCAATGCTTAAACCACTGAATAATACCACCACCATGCTAAGGCCGCGAAACATCTCAAAGCCCATGAGGAATATAAAAAACGACAGCCGGTTGGCTGCATCACTTTTCCAGCCAAAAGCAATCATGTTGTTTTTAAGTTGCTGTGCTCGTAAAGCCACACGTTGCAGATAATGCCCTTCTCGATTACTGGCACGAATTTGCCCAATGCCATCCAGTGTTTCTATTAAAGCCTGCTGAAATAATTCAAAGGAAATATTTTCTTTTGCCTTCAACTTCTTTACTTTTCTACCCATCACCATGGTGAAATAGATCACCACTGGATTCATTAATAGAATAAACAGAGCAAGCTGCCAGTGCATCCACAACAACACAACCGCTACGCCAATGACAGTTAATACTGCGACAATAAATTTACTTAGTGCTGCACCAATAAAATCATCAATCGCGGTCACATCGGTGACCAGGTGCGAAGCAATTGAACCTGAACCTACGGTTTCATATTCAGCCATAGAAACTTTTTGCAAATGTTGCAACAAACCCAGGCGAATGCGATAAGTCACATCTTTGGCGACACGGGTAAATTCGCGCACCTGCAATACCACCAGCAACAAAGATACCAGCCTCATCAACATTGACAGCAACATAACAATAGCAATAATGCTGACCGGGGTTAGCCAACTTTGCGGGAAAATCATGGTGAGTGTTTCAATGATTTTTCCGGATTTTTCCAGCAACACCTCATCAACCAGCAAAGGCATTAAAAGCGGCACCGGCACACTGACCAGCACAGCAAACAGGGCAATAATATTCGCTATAATTAACGATTTTTTATGCTGTTTGACGATGCCAAAAATGATTTTCCAGGAATATGCCGGCATCACCTCGGCATGAGGTGCGTTATTTATACTATTTGACTGACTCATAAACAGGTTTCTACGGTTTTTTCAGTATAAAAGACAATATACGCCCCGTCTTTTTATATAATGACGGGCAATACAAGCAAGACATTTTATCTGAACTGCAATTGAATAACACAACTTCATTAGAATCAAAATACATTTAGGGCATCTCTTTTGGGATTAAACGTTTTATTTGTAGCACTATTCCACACTTTGCTTCGTTCACGAACTAAGAGTGGTGACGTGACTAATTGCCTCTATTAACAGGAGCCTGTTCCATTTGTTTGACATAACCCTAATAGAAGCATGCCTGTATCTATTAACCGGCACCTTTGCCGGATTTTCAGCTGGTTTACTGGGTATCGGCGGCGGTTTAATTATTGTTCCGGTTTTATATTTTATATTTTCAGCACAAGCTTATGACCAGCAGCATGTAATGCACATGGCGCTGGCGACTTCGCTGGCAACGATAATCGTGACCTCAATCTCCTCAACATTTGCACACCATAAAAAACAGGCGGTGAAATGGCGAATTGTATTTTTACTGTCACCCGGTTTATGTCTGGGAGCATGGCTGGGCGCCAGTGCTGCATCAGAATTCAGCACAGCTACGCTTAAACCCCTGTTTGGACTCTTCGAGCTATTTGTCGCGGCATTAATGTTTAGTCAGTATCAGAGCAAACAGCATAACGTAACCATTAAACCAGTTACTGCCCTGCTGGGTGGCAATATTATTGGCAGCATTTCAGCCATTGTTGGCATTGGTGGCGGCACACTTACAGTACCTTTTTTGAACTGGCATAATATAAATATAAAAAATGCCATTGCAACTTCAGCTGCCTGTGGCTTACCTATAGCGATTATGGCAACTGCCGCTTATATAACCAAAGGAAACATTTCAATTGATTTACCCCTTTCTGAAAATAATACCCTGGGTTATGTTCAACTCAATGCTTTTTTGTTAATCGCCATAAGCAGCTTTATCTTCGCGCCTGCAGGCGCAAAACTGGCACACCTGATTCCTGCACCTGCTCTTAAAAAAGTGTTTGCTTTCTTTTTGTTGTTACTTGGTTTAAAAATGCTGCTGACATACTAACCCGAAGGCTGATTAGTAAGCCACCATGATAAAGGAACATCATAGCAGCACCAGTGTCAGACAAA
>CAZALW010000029.1:0-17221 GCA_964485705.1 uncultured Thiotrichaceae bacterium | reverse complement strand
CTACGAACTATCTACAAATTTATTATTGGTTTTGCTTTTTTCGCGTCTTTTGCGTGTTTCGCGGACTAATGCTTTTAATTTTTAACGTCCGCTAATGACCGAACTCAGCCCTTCGTTCAAAAATATATTTGATCTATGTCAGTTTTTTTTAGTTTAATTGGGGTAATGTCAGTTACATAATCAAGCTGGAATCTCAAAAAAACTCACCGTGGGAGCAGGAAATGATCACATACACAGAGCTTAACGAACAAAATCATCGTATTACCGAATTATCCAATGTGCTTCGTTATCTTTTAAAAGACCGCTCTATGTGCGATACGCAATCTTGCTGCGAACTTTTTCATAATTACGTCAGTCTGGTGCAGGAACACATGGATACAGTTGACAAAAATATGTATCGCGACCTGTTGGCAAGCAGTGATGAAAAAACCAATAATATCGCCAAAAATTTTATGTCGGGCTCAGTGGAAGTGAAAAAAATATTAAAAAGTTTTACCAAACACTGGTGTCCTGTAAAAAACAATAATGAGTTGAAAATCAAAGATCATAAACAGTTTTTAGGCTCTGTTGATAAACTATTTGATATTGTATTACAGCGCATACAGGATGAAACAGAGAACCTTTATCCGCTAGTACGTAGTATTGCCGCTTAGTTAGTGCCTGAACAAAAAGTAGCCCTACTGCGCCTGCCCCATATGCACAATCTTTGCACTACAAGATATAGTCACTTAGAATAACTAAACTCCTATATTTTGTAGTGTAAATCTTGTGCATCTGTGGCAGTCTCGCTACGAGCTATTTTCCGTTCAGGCACTAATTACTTTTCAGATTAAATTCAGCCAGCAACGGCGTATGATCAGACAGTCGGTCCCATGGCTGATCATGCAGGCGTTGGCAATGAACCACATCGAGACCACGATAGTAAATCCGATCCATTGACAGTACAGGCAGCACCGCTGGAAAGGTGCGTGCGTAAGCACCTCGTGTGCTTTTAAATACCTCCTTTACCCCCAGATCCTGATGCAGGTAACGCTCCGCACGACCGCGCCAGTCGTTAAAATCACCGGCAATAACCAGCGGCTCATCCGCTGGCACATGTGAAGCGATACGCCTGGCCAGGGTGGCAAGCTGTGACGCTCTTTCGCGCCCGAACAAACCCAGGTGAACGCAAATAAGATGAATTTTTTGCTCGATACCGGGAATCTGAATGATGCCATGTAACAAACTGCGACTGGCTGAGCGCAAAAAGGAAACATCAATGTTTTCCCATTCAACAAACGGATATTTGCTTAAAATAGCATTGCCGTGGTGCCCGGACTTATAGATAGCATTTTTACCGTAGGCGTGATGATGCCAAACCTGATCAGCCAGGAATTCAAATTGCCTGTTATTTGGCCAGTCATCAAAGCGGTTGTCGGATATGGTTCGCTCACCGTGTATTTCCTGTAACAGCAGCACATCAGCATTTACCATTCGTAACGACTCCTTTATATCGTGCAGAATGAAACGAAGATTGCCGCTACTAAAACCTTTGTGTATATTATAAGTTAGAATTTTAATTGCTGTGTCTGACATTTGCTTGCTGAATTATTCTGTTTTCTGTGTATACAGGTAATTCTCCATGTAAAATTGAAACCACATATAAACTAACACTTGAGTCGCGCAGTGACTGTTGAATTTTTATCGCTTCTACTGTTAATTATAATCGCAAATGGCGCGCCCATATTAACTCGCAAGCTGTTAAATGATAGTTTTAACCTTGCTGTTGATCTCAATCAAAAACTGCCGGACAAAAACCGCTTATTTGGCTCTTCAAAAACATGGCGCGGAATTTTGGCGGCACTACTTGCCACAACAATGGCTGCATGGTTATTAGGCCACCCTGCACAAGCAGGTTTGCTGGTTGCGCTTTATGCAATGCTTGGCGATCTTGGCTCCAGTTTTATAAAACGAAGGTTATCTATGCCACCAAGCAGTATGGCTCTGTTTCTGGATCAGATACCTGAGTCACTCTTGCCCGCATTAATGATGATGCACATATTCAACCTTAGTATTTCATCAGTGATGCTATTGGTATTGATCTTTGTCATTATTGAGCTGGCGCTTTCTTTTATACTTTATAAATGGGGATTGCGTAAAAGGCCTTATTAGGGAACCTCTGATTAAGTCGTGAGTCGGCATTTTGCCAGTTAAACTGTCCTGTTTCTGCGTTGTGGAACTTCGCAATAGCCCTGCTATTACGTGCATTCCACGCCTTGAGCCAGAACAGTTTAACTGGCAATCTGCACGACCCAGACTTATTCAGAGGCTCCCTGGCCTTTTCGGGTTATAAATTGTGCACTATACAAAATCAGAAATAATCAATCTTCCCAATCTGGTCAGCTTTATAAGGATATTAATGGCGCCAGTGCTGTTTTACCTGGCACTCACTCAGCAGCCGTACTGGTTTATCGGGGTTTTACTGTTTGCAGAATTCACCGATGTACTTGATGGTTTTCTGGCGCGAGCATTAAACCAGATAACAGAACTGGGATCACACCTCGATAGCTGGGGCGACTTTATTATTTATTCAACAATAGCAATCTGCGCCTGGATACTCTGGCCGCAAATTTTACTGCGGGAAAGTTTTTATTTTATTGTTATTGTGCTCAGTTTTACCCTGCCGGCAGTGATCGGCTTTATTAAATTTCATCATTTTACCAGCTACCATACCTGGAGCGTAAAGCTGGCAGTTGTTATTACTGTTGTCTCATATATTCTGCTTTTTTCCGGCCTGCTCGACTGGCCTTTTCGCATAGCCGCACTATTTTGCCTGGTTGCAGCCATCGAACAAATTGCGATAACACTGCTGATTCAACATGAACATGTTGATGTGAGAACAGTGTGGCAGGCGATTAACTATAACCGGAAACATAGAGCAGGCTAAGTAGTACCTTTTTTACACCAGGGGTTTAATAATTCTGCTGAACTTTGCTGCATATCCTTAATGTTCCTGGTGACAACAATGCAATGATGAGCCAGCCCGGAAACAGCAATAAGCCCATCAATAGCTGGCATAGCTTTTCCTGTTAATTCGGCATTACCCTGAACCGCTCCCCATTTAACTGCAACATCCAGATCGATAGAAATTATTCTGCCTTTAAAACGTGTTTTTAAATCATCTTCTACCCATAGTTGAAGATTTCTTTTTCTCATTCCATCCGGCAGTTTTTCAATGCCTTTCTCAATTTCACCAAATGTTAGTACACTGAGATATAAGCTATCTTCGTTTTGACTTTGTATCCATGAGATAACATTTTTATCAGGCTGTGATTTAATTGCCTCAGATATTACACAGGTGTCCAGAAGATATTTCATAAATCAACGTTTCTTGGTAACTCTTTGCTTCTTGAAATATCCAGTTCGGCATCCATAAGAGGTGAGTTTCTTAAAAAGGTAACCAGGTCTGTTTTATGCCCGGCTGTTTTAGGGCGGGTGATTTTTTTATAGTCTTCAAATGAAATGATAACGACAGCATTGTTTCCATGTTTGGTAACAATCTGGGGCTCATGCTGCATTGCGTTTTCAACCAACTGGCTAAATTTACTTTTTGCGTCTTGAAGTTGCCATGTATTTTTTTTCATGAATGCGCCACAATTAGACTAGTCAGACTAGACTTTGCGCTTGCTGTTATTAGTTGTCAAGTATTTAGTGGCGATCCAGGTCTAAAAGTTAGGGCTACAGCTCATGCAAAGACATCAATTAATAACGGTTTAATGATTCAGCTAAAGTTTGTTGGTAATATGTGTGCCTTATCGTGTGAGACATCATTGCCGGAATAGCTCTAACTGGTAGAGCAAGTCACTCGTAATGACGAGGTTCGCGGTTCGATCCCGCGTTCCGGCACCAATAATTAAAGTTATAAGTTTTATGTTGCAGGTTTTAAGTTAAAAACATACAACTTGTAACATAAAACTTACAACTTTCTTATTAGAAGTTCGGTTTAACCGGCGCATCTTTAAACATAGCAACACTGGACATAATTTCTTCTTTAGCTTCGTCAATACCGCCCCAGCCTTCTACACGAACCCACTTGCCTTCATCCAGGTCTTTATAATGTTCAAAAAAATGCGCAATTTGATCCAGCAACATCGGCTGCATGTCATCCATGGTTTTAGCGCTACGGTAGGATTTGCATAGTTTATCAATGGGCACGGCAAGAATCTTGGCATCATCACCGGATTCGTCGGTCATTTTCAATACGCCAATCGGACGGCACTGAATAACCGAGCCGGAGATTAAAGGCACGGGTGTGGTGACTAATACATCAACCGGGTCTCCGTCTTTTGATAGTGTGTGCGGTACATAGCCGTAATTGCAGGGGTAGTGCATGGCCGTACTCATAAAACGGTCAACAAACATAGCGCCGGTTTCCTTATCGACTTCATATTTAACTGGCTCACTTAATGCCGGTATTTCGATGATGACGTTTATTTCTTCAGGCAGGTTATCGCCTGAACTGACTCTGTCTAAATTCATAGTATTGTCTTTAAAATGGTTAAGGTAGTTGCATATTATAGCTTTACAGGCGGTAGAAATGACCACTTATCTGTAATAAAGCCCTGTTTGTCATTAACTGCTGGCAAAATTGAAAAACTGGTCTTAAATTACACTCATGAAAAAGTATTCTGGATTCACCTTGATTGAACTGGTAATAACAATGGCTATCGTTGGTATTTTAATTACAGTTGGTGTGCCAAATTTAAAATCATTTCTGCAGGGCAATCGCCTGATTGCAGCGACCAATGAGCTAGTTTCTGCTCTGCACATTGCGCGTAGCGAAGCAATTAAATTAAATTCCAGGGTTAGTATTTGCCCCAGCACTGATGACTCAACTTGTACCGGCGGTAATAGCTGGGCAAATGGCTGGGTTGTATTTGTCGATGCCGATAGCAATCTGGCAGGCACCGCTGCCGCTTGTGTTGCAACAAACACGGACTGCCTATTACGCGTTCATTCGGGTTTTGATGATAACCAGTTGATGGTGACAGGACTTGATAACAATGTAAATATAAGCTCATTAACCTTTTCTTCACGAGGTTTGCCAACAGCCAATATTGGGGCTGATGGTGCTTACCAGTTAGGCGTTTTCAGTCTTTGCCGTCTTGATGACGGTGGTGTCACAGTGGATAGCCGTGCCGTGGTATTAAGCCTGCCGGGTCGAGCACGTATTTCAGATAATGCAGCGGTGACCACATGTCCTTAATAAAGCCATTAATTACAAACCACGCAACTGTAAACATGCAAAATCATTGTTTTAAAAGCCGCCATTGTTACCAAAAAAATCGTGGCTTTACCTTGTTAGAAGCATTAATTGGTTTTCTGATTTTATCCATCGGCATGTTAGGCATAGCCTCATTGCAGGCGGTTTCACTTAAAGCCGGGAAAAGCGCGGTTTATGGTTCGGTGGCTATGATGAAAGTTGAAGAACTATTTGAAAGCATGCGGGTTAATCCTACGGCATTGGCTGCATATATAGCATCCGGTGGTAGCGCAGCTAATAGTTGTACTGGCGCAAATACTTGCGACCCAGCAGAATTAGCGGCTAATGATATGTTCTGGTGGAATCAAAATTTACTGGCGGGTTTACCGGGCGTTGCATCAACAACCACAGCGATTAATTTAATCGCTCCCGCCCCCCCTTCAAATATGGCAACTGTAACGATAACAATAAACTGGGCAGAACGTAACCAGGATGATGCTACCGATACAGACGGCGTACAAAGAACCTATACCGCCACCGCAAATATTTGTACGGCAGTACCATGTTAGGCATGCAGGTTTACTATGATAATAAAAAATAAACAGATTCACCGGCCCTTGCCTGGACTTTCACAGAGCTCTTCGCAAGGTTTCTCATTGATTGAGTTAATGGTGGCAATGGTGGTTGGGCTTATCATCATCAGTGGTGTGTTTTCCTTGCACTCAACCACGAGAAAAACCCAGCAAGCTAATGAAGCCCAAATGGATATGGTTGCCGATGCACGATTTGCCATTGAATTGATTGCTCACGATTTACGTCATGCCGGTATGTGGGGTGCGACCAATAGAGATGGCTTGATAGAGTGTAAATCAACCGATGCGCCCTGTGTGCCTACCGCAGCAGGTGACACGCCACCACCAGCCGTAGCCAATGATTGTGCTACAGCGGGGAATCCGGTTTGGGCATACAACCTGAGGCTGCCGGTATTTGCAATAGATGGTGCTGATCCCAACCCCAACCCTTATGCAGCTAGCTGTCTACAGAATGAAGCCAAGCTGGCAAATACCGATATACTGGAAATTCGCTATGCAGATGGCAATCCGGTTGCGAATCTGCTTGACGCAGGTGGCAACCCGGTACTTGACGCAAGTGGTAACCCGGTTGCAAATCTGCTTGCAGGTCAGATGTATGTGCGTAGCAACTTTATAAACGGTCGGATATTTTTTGGCGCACCAGCACCGCTGTTGAGTGCCAACGATACAGCAGCAACAACAAATAATCACACACTCAATGCCTTTGCCTACTATATCAGCAACTTTACCGATACGGCAGGTGATGGCATACCCTCGTTACGCCGGGTGGCACTGGTTAATGGTCCCACTTTACAAAATCAGTTACTGGTATCTGGAGTAAGCGATCTACAGGTTCAATTTGGTGAAGACCTGAATAATGACCAGGTGGTCGACCTTTATGTCAACCCCAATGATGTGACTGACTGGACGCAGGTTTATGCAGCAAAAATCTGGCTGGTGATGCGTTCTGACCGGCAACATCGCGGCATCAATACAGCAAAAACATTCAGGATAGCTGGCGCACCTGCTGAAACCCTGGGTGGCCAAGATGACTTTCGATTTTTTATGGTCAGCAGCGTAGTGGATTTAAGAAATCTTAAACAGTTATAACTATGGCATGTGGAAAAATAATGACTTTCAATAAACAACAGCAAAACCAGTCTGGCAAGCGTCAACAGGGTTTTGTTTTAATTCTGGCACTGGTGATGCTCACCGTGCTGACCCTGATAGGCGTGTCGTCAATGAAGAGTGCCAGTATAGAGTTAAAAGCAACAGCAAATGCACAGCAAAATATCGTTGCCTTTATTGGCACGCAATCGGCACTTGAATTTGTCATGTCCAGACCCGCAGAAAACGATATTAACTGGACAACAACCAATGTAAACCTGGTGCAGCAGCCGCCCATACCCCCGGTACAAAATACAAATAATCTGGCCACAGGTATTGCGTATATCGGCTGCTCAAAGGGTATCGGCAGTAGCCTGCAAGCAGGCAAAGGCTTAAGCTACAGCTTTTTTACAGTTGCGGGAAATGGATCAAATTTAATGCAAACGTCTACCTCGCTACAAACCATGGGCGTGCGTTACCCAGCAGCTTCGTGTTAATGCGTATATGTTAATCAGTAATAGGTGAAGAGATGAAAAATAAAATACAAATATTTGTCATTGCAGTTTTTTTAATGGTGGTTGTGCAGCCGGCAGTGGCAGATAGTACGCCGGACACAAATACGTTTAGAAGTGCAGAAGTTGACAGGCAGTCAATAAAAGTGGCAAGTGATGGCACCGGTATTATAGGTGGCTTTTCCTGTAGGGACTGTGGTTTCAAATTGCTTAAAGTTACCGCTGAAACAAAAGGCTATTTAAAAAATGTTGAGATAGGGGTTGTGCAACTTGTCCAGCAGAGTAGAGCGAATGTCGGCTTTGTCAAATTTGCTCTGGATTCAAATACAGTATATGAAATACGGTTTTCACATTAAAGGCACGCAATATTGAAAAACAACTGCACTGCAGTCCGAGGTTTTTATGATTCATTTTAATTATTCTTTTAAATCACTTAGTGGTGGCCTGCTATTGAGTTTGTGCTTTGCAATGCCTGTACTTGCAGAAGACATTGAGATATACACTACTGTAGACCCAAATGCTGCCAGTGTTCAACCCAATGTGTTATTTGTACTTGATACTTCAGGCAGTATGAATAGTTTGATCACTGTCTCTGTTGAGTATGATTCCTCCACAACTTATGCCGATGATGGTTGTGGTACTGACCGGATATATTGGTCAACAGGAGGTACTCCACCAGGCTGTGACAGCGACAGATATTTTAATAGTAGTGCTCTGCACTGTGCTGACGCAGCTGGATCGTTAGTGGCAGAGGGGTTCTATCTGGGGAATATAGCTCAAAAACGCACAAATAATTGGCGCAATATTAGAACTGATAATAACGCTCATCGCAACCGAGCAATCGAGTGTGAAACTGATCAGGGTATTCATGGTAGTAAATCATCGCCTAGCCCAAGGGTCTTTATTCAGAATGATAGTGGTAATGCCTGGGATAGTAGCCAAACTGTCGCAACGTGGCCGGGTCGGAGCTATACAATCTATACTTCAAATTACTTGAATTTTCTGGCTGATGGCGGTGCTACCCGCGAAATCTCACGGTTTCAGGCGGTTAAAGAAGCCATGGAAAGTATCGTTACTGCCAGCAGTGATATTAACATTGGTTTAATGGGCTTCAATGGGTGGGGTGGTGTTGGTGGTATTAATGGTAGAAGCCCAAATTATGATGGTGGTCAGGTATTGTATGCAATGGAGGATATCGGCACCGCAAGGCAGCCATTTATCGATTTGATATTAGAACCTGGCTTTGTTACCAACTCATGGACACCGTTATCTGAAACTTATTATGAAGCTATACACTATTTTGGTGGTAAGGCTCCGCCTTTTGGCACATTGGCAACTGCAAACCCTCGATCAGTAAATGCTTCTTTGCAAGCAGATAGTACATACTTATCACCGATAACGGGGGAATGTCAGGCAAATCATATCGTTTTTCTTACTGACGGTGATCCAACCCGAGACACCTTATCAGCGGCACAGTTAACCGGTTTGTCTGGTTTTACTGATACGACATGTGCATCGACGGTTGAGACAACAGTGGAGGGCGACCAGGCTATTATTGAATCTAACTGTCTTGACAGGCTGTCTGGCTGGGCATTTAATAATGATGTTGCTGAAGAAGCTGGTGATGCACATAGGAATAAACAAAAAATCATCACCAATACCATTGGTTTTGGTGATGGTCTAAGCCAGTTTGCCGTAGCAATGCTGGAAAGAACAGCATCGAATGGCGGCGGAGCATACTATACGGCACAAAATCCCAATGAATTAACGAGCAAGTTTAATGAAATAATATCTGGTGTCATGGATAAAAATACCAGCTTTGCATCACCCGCAGTGTCGGTCAATGCCTTTAATCGCTCAACCCATCTTAATGATCTGTACTTCACCTTGTTTAAACCAGCAACTGGCAGCCACTGGCCGGGCAACCTGAAAAAATATAAGTTGAAATTTGAGCTGGATGCTGATACTGGGGAAAAAACACCTTTTATTGCTGATGCAAACGATAGGCGAGCTGTTGATGACAGCAAAGGTTTTTTTGATGAAAATGCAACAAGTTATTGGTCAGACTTGGTTGACGGTAACTCGGTAATTGAAGGTGGTGCCGCTAATGAATTTCAGGAATTAGCCCCGAGTCCACGTAACGTCTATACCTTCTCTGGTACCTATAATCCTAGTACTAACGGCGTCTTTGTGCCGGCAGCAAATGCTGCCCTGACTGCTGCGGTTAACAGGGTTGAAAGCACCAATACCGAAATTGCAGATGATGTTGCTATGTTAGATATTACCGGTTTAGCCGATAAGATCGCAGGCATACCACGTCGCACAACGCTGCTGGACTGGGCAGCGGGTTTTGATGTGTTTAACGATTCTGGTGATGCAGGTGTCGCAGATATGCGGCCTGGCATGGGTTCACCGTTACACTCACAGCCGGTTCTGGTGGAATATGGTACTGCGATTGCTTCGAAGCTGGTTGTTTTTGTGGCAACGAATGATGGCTATCTGCATGCTTTTAATACGGATGATGTCGATGGCGGTAAAGAACTATTCTCTTTTATCCCGCAGGAGCTTTTAGGGAACTTGAATGTGCTGATGGATAATAATACTAGTGACAAGATTTATGGTCTTGATGGTGATGTAGTTGTCTGGATTAATGATGAAAATAAAGATGGCATGATAAATGATTCTGATCGTGTTTATTTATATGTCGGCATGCGCCGTGGCGGTAACAATATTTATTCTGTTGACGTGACCAATCCTGATGCACCAGCTTTACGTTGGGTTATAAAAGGTGGTGAGGGTGATTATGCCGAGCTGGGTCAGACATGGTCGGCGGTGAATGTTGGAAAAATCAAAGATGGCACAACCGAAAAAACCGTTTTAATTTTTGGTGGTGGTTATGATACCAATCAGGATAACGTGAGCATTACCACTGAGGATACCGTTGGCCGGGCGGTATTTATTGCTGATGCCGATACAGGTGCGCGGTTATGGTCAGCAGGACCTGCGGGGTCAGCCGCCACAAACGAAATTGCGGAAATGAAATACAGTATACCGGCACGTGTCACTGTGCTTGATATTAGCGGCGATGGTTTGATTGACCGTTTATATGCTGCTGATATGGGTGGACAGATTTTCCGCTTTGATGTCAATAATAATAACGAGACTGCTTTAGCAAGTTCGATAGACGGTGGCCGCATTGCTAAAGTTTCGGGTGATGGCGTGGCAAATGCGCGGCGTTTTTATTATCCACCGGATGTTGCCTTAATTGCTGAAAGGGGTAAGTCTGCTTATCTTGCCTTAGGTATTACTTCAGGTTATCGCGCACATCCGCTAAATACTGATATTCATGATCGAATTTATCTGATAAAAGACTATCATATATATGATACGCCAGATCCGTTTGTCACGCTGACCGAAGCACCAGAAGATCTTTATGATGCAACATTAAACCTGGCGGGCGGCGATGCAGCTAATCAGGCAGAAAAAGATACTGCTCTGTCGGCATTAGCTAACACGAAAGGTTGGTACATTAATCTTGATGATCAAACCGGCACCAATACCTGGAAAGGCGAGAAAGGCTTGTCTGAGGCCTTATTCCTTAGTGGCACAATGATTGTCACAACCTATGTGCCACCGGACGGTACTGTTGTAACGGATATTTGTTTAGCGGGTGCGTCTGGTTCGGGTAAAGTATATTTTCTGGATGTGCTTGATGGCACGCCTGCATTCAAGACAACTACCGATTTAAGGCCTGCTCGCCACGGCCCAGGCGATGGCCTGAGGAAAGAAGGTATACCGCCTAGCCCCAGGACGTATATTACCGATGATGGTGTGCCAACCTTATGTATAGGTGCTGAGTGTATCGTCGCTGATGGCATTCAAGGCGTACGCAAAACATTCTGGCATGAGAGGTAGAGTAATAATGAAAAACAATATCAGGGGTTTTACTTTGCTCGAGCTGGTAATAACAGTCGCCATCATCGGCATCCTGGCATCAGTGGCTTATCCTTCGTATGTTCAACATGTGAAAAAAGCGCAATGTGCAGATGGTATTGATTCGCTGTTGTCACTTGCCGGGCGGATGGAAGAGTTTTATTTGAATAATGATGACTATACTGATGCCCAGGTTAATGAAGCAGGAACTGGTACAGTGGGCAGCAACCAGACATCTGAAGGTTTGTATACATTAGATGTAACAGACGCTACACCTTTTCTTTATACCTTGACCGCAACGCCGGTTAATGCTACTGCCGGGTTAGCTACATTAACTCTAGACTCCCTGGGGCAGTGGACTGACGCGCCTGTTGGTAGTTGTTTATAATCGAGTAGTGTTTTAACGGGGCTTATTTACTGACGCAGTGCCTTAGGCAACTGAAAATGTACATTTTCAGTTGCCTTTTCATTGGTGATAATACTGGTCTCAAATAAATTTTCCAGGCGGGTAATCACTTGCCGAACCAGCACATCAGGGGCGGATGCACCAGCCGTTACGCCTATAGACTGAGCCTGATCAAACCATCTGTTATTTATATCTTCAACACCATCAATTAAATAAGCCTCAACCTGGTGTTTTTCAGCGAGTTCTCGTAATCGATTTGAGTTTGAGCTGTTTTTTGAGCCGATAACCAGAAATACATCGACTTTATCAGCCAGTTCTCGAACCGCGTCCTGGCGATTTTGTGTGGCGTAACAGATATCATCTTTTCGTGGCCCTTGAATGTCAGGAAATTTATCCTGTAATGCGGTGATGATGTTTTTTGTATCATCAACCGATAAGGTGGTTTGGGTGACATAAGCCATGGCATGCGGGTTTTTGACTTTGAGCGTTTCAACGTCAGCAACGGTTTCAACCAGGTAAATGTTGCTATCCGAGTTTGCTTTATATTGACCCAGTGTGCCTTCAACCTCGGGGTGGCCGGTATGACCAATAAGAACGACATCCTCAGTGTTTTTCTGGTGACGGGCAACTTCCAGATGCACCTTGGTGACCAGCGGACAGGTGGCATCAAAAATACGCAGATCCCGGTTGTTTGCCTCATTGCGAACCTGTTGTGAGACGCCGTGTGCACTAAAGATAACGGTCGCGCCGTCTGGAATTTCGTTGATTTCTTCAACAAAAATCGCCCCTTTCTTTTTCAGCTTGCTCACCACGTAACGATTATGCACTACCTCATGGCGTACATAAATGGGTGCAGAAAATATTTCCAGGGCACGTTCGACAATTTCAATGGCGCGGTCTACGCCGGCGCAAAAACCACGTGGGTTAGCAAGGTATATGTTCATTTTTTGTATTTTTTAAAAATGGTTCACCACGAAGAACACGAAGCTCACGAAGGAAATTAAAGTTAATGATCAACACGATTAAACATGCACATGAATATATTGTACGCAATATACTTAAAAATTTCGTGGTCTTCGTGGTAAATTTTATGCCTCGTTCCCACGGACTGCGTGGGAACGCAGTGATTAACGCACCAGCGTTAACAGCTTATCACCTTAGCCTACTATTTTTATGCGTTGATACAACGCTGGTGCGTTTGCTACTACGTTACCACGCAGTGCGTGGGAACGAGGCACCGAACCAAAGGATGGAGAAGTTACTAATCAGAATTTTTCTGAATTTCTGCATGGGCATTATTGACACTAATAATTTCGACAGCGAAAACGATTTCATGACTTGCCAGGGGATGATTAAAATCGATTTCTGCAGTATCGTCTTTAAGGCTAACCACAGTGCCAGGGATTTCGTCACCATCAGGAGATTCAAAAGAAAAAGACAGGCCGACTTCAGGAGATAAGTCTTCAGGAAAATCAGACAAAGGCATGTCATGTATATTATCTTCATCACGAAGTCCAAAACCCTGCTCGGGTGTGAGTGTCAATGTTTGTGCGTCACCCTCTTTTAAACCAACGATAGCCAGTTCCATGCCGTCACTGAGATCACCATGTCCCATGGTTATTTCAATCGCTTCATCATCGAAACTGCTTTCGATGATTTCACCATTGGTTAAAGCAATGCTGTAGTGCATTAACACCAGGCTGTGCATGTTTATTTCATCTGACATTATTTGCTCTATTCGTTGTGTTCAGAGCCAGCTATTATGTCATCTCGACCAGAGGGAGAGATCTTGTACTACCGTAGTATAAGATCTCTCCCTCTGGTCGAGATGACAGTTGGACTTGTTGGTGTTCATACCTCCATTCCCAGATTCGTTAACGGTACATCCTTGTACCACTATTCATTATTCACTGCTTTCCTGTCTCGTTTAAACTCTAAAATCATATCCACAATTAACAAACCCGCACCAAGTGTAATGGCTGAGTCAGCAATGTTAAATGTTGGAAAATAAGAATTGGCATAATAGACCTGAATAAAATCAACCACTGCTCCTGTTAATGCGCGGTCGATTAAGTTACCGATAGCGCCGCCCAGGACAAGTGCAATGGCGATTTGTAACACCTGGTTATGTTTTTGTTTTTTGTCCTGTGCAATTTGTTTTAACCAGAAAAAAAGGAAAATACTGATAGCGGTAGATAAGCCAACAAAAAAAATTCGTTGCCAGCCACCTGCTTCACTTAAAAAACTAAATGCCGCCCCCTTGTTGTACATTAAAGTAAAGTTAAGGCCGGGGAAAATGTTGACCGCATGATGCAGTAATAATTCTGCTTCAGCTATTTTTTTTGTTAACTGGTCAAGAACAATTGTTAATGCTGTTAGCCATAACCATTTCATAAATTTACCTTGATTAATTATCCACAGGTCACCCTCGTTCCCACGCTCTGCGTGGTAACGCATACAGTGCTATTAATATGGTGAGAGTGGCCTGCATTCCCACGCAGAGCGTGGGAACGAGAAAATATTCGAGTCCTTCGTGGTTAGTAGTTGTTTGGTGTACATAGCGATAACATTTAAGCAAATAAACGCTGTTCGCCCTTACCAGTTACATTTTCTACACATCGCCCACAAAGTTCGGGGTGTTCAGCATTGCTGCCAATGTCTTCTCGATGATGCCAGCAGCGCACACACTTTGTATCTGTAGATGCAGAAGCTTTGATTTTAATGGTTTGGCCGCTGTCCATGGTTGCTTCAATACACGTTTCATCCGCATCAATACTATTTTCTATGCTGGCTTTTGAGGTGATAAGCACAAAACGCAATTCATCTTTTAAAGTTGCTAACGAATTTTGTAATTTGCTATCAACATATAGCGTTACTTCGGCATCAAGTGACGAGCCAATGGTTTTGTCAGCACGTAATGTTTCCAGTTCTTTACTTATGCAGGTACGAATTTCAAGAATGGTTTGCCAGAAGTCCATGTTCATTTTTTCATCCTTCTCTAGCGCGTGTAAATCTGTATACCAGCTTTCCAGTAATACCGAATCACTGCGCTGCCCCGGTATGGCCTGCCATAGCTCCTCAGCAGTGAAGCTCAAGATGGGGGCGATCCAGCGACATAGTGCTTCACTAATATGGTACAGCGCGGTTTGTACCGAGCGGCGAGCTATGCTGTCGCTTTGTGTGGTGTATTGCCGGTCTTTAATAATGTCGAGATAAAAACCACCTAAATCAACGGTGCAAAAATGCTGTAACTTATGGTGGATAACGTGGAAGTTAAATTCCTTGTAGGCAGTGATAATTTCGTTTTGCAGTTCCAGCGTTTTGGCGATAATCCAGCGGTCAAGTGCCAGTAAGTCTTTATTTTCAAGTTTATCCGTAGCCGGGTCGAAACCATTTAAGTTTGCCAGCAGAAAACGCGCGGTGTTTCTGATGCGGCGATAGGCATCGGCACTGCGTTTTAAAATTTCATCCGATACCGTCATCTCATTGCTGTAATCGCTGCTGGCAACCCATAGACGTAAAATATCAGCGCCTAAAGTGCCGACGATTTTTTGTGGTGCAACTACATTACCCAGTGACTTCGACATTTTTTTACCGTGTGCATCAACAGTGAAACCATGGGTTAATACTTTTTTGTAGGGCGCAACACCATTAATGGCAGTTGAGGTTAACAGTGAAGATTGGAACCAGCCGCGATGCTGGTCAGAGCCTTCAAGGTATAAATCTGCCGGGAAAGTGAGTTTGTCACGCTTGCCTAGTACACAGGCATGGGTAACGCCGGAGTCAAACCAGACATCCAGTGTGTCGGTGGTTTTGTCGTATAACTCGGCTTCCTCCGCCAGTAGTTCACTTGTCTCTAATGAGAACCAGGCCTCGATGCCTCCCTTTTCGATTTTTTTGGCGACCTGCTCAATTAAAGCGGCTGTGTCGGGGTGCAATTCGCCGGTTTCTTTATGTACAAACAAAGTGATCGGCACGCCCCAGGTTCGCTGCCTGGAAATGCACCAGTCAGGACGGTTATTGACCATGCTTTCGATACGCGCCTGTCCCCAGTCTGGTAACCAGGTGGTGTCTGCAATGGCTTTGTTAGCTGACTCGCGTAGGCCTGCCTGTTCCATGCTAATGAACCATTGTGGCGTGGCGCGGAAAATAATCGGTGTTTTATGCCGCCAGCAACAGGGATAGCTGTGTTGCATTTTTTCGTGTTTTAGTAAAACATGATTGTCGGCCAGCACTTCGATGATTTGTGGATTGGCTTTGTTGATATGAATACCGGCAAATAATTCGGTATCCGGTAAAAACACGCCGTTACCGGCTACCGGGTTATACACTTCCAGTTCATAACGATTGCCAACAACAAAGTCATCCTGACCGTGGCCGGGTGCGGTATGGACGGCGCCAGTGCCGGTTTCGGTGGTGACGTGGTCGCCTAAAATAACGGGAACCTGTTTGTCGTAAAACGGGTGCTTAAGCAACAGGTTTTCCAGTGCCTGACCCTGGCAACTGGCGAGTTGTTTGGTGTTTTCAAAGCCATAACGATTAAGTGCGCTGCCCGCCAGGGTATCTTCAAGAATCAGGCGCAAGAAGCCGTGATCTGTTTCCACCTGAATCAGTTGGTAGGTAAAATCTGGGTGTATTGCCACCGCTTGATTGGCTGGCAGCGTCCACGGCGTGGTGGTCCAGATAACGGCGGCAATGTCGCCTTTACCGTCATTGCATTTGAAAGCCTGTTCAAAATCATTGTTGCTGACCGCAGTGAATATTACGTCAATGGCAGGGGATTCTTTGTCCTGATATTCGACTTCCGCTTCAGCCAATGCTGATCCACAATCCAGGCACCAGTGTACCGGTTTGCTACCCTGATGCAGATGACCTTTTTCAATGATTTTCCCCAGGCTGCGCACGATATCAGCTTCAAATTGGTAATCCATGGTGAGATAGGGTTTGTCCCAGTCACCTAAAACGCCCAAACGAATGAAATCTTTACGTTGGCCATCCACCTGTTTGGCGGCGTATTCACGGCATTTTTCACGAAAGGTTTTGGCATCAACCTTAACGCCCGCTTTACCGATTTTTTTCTCTACCATTAATTCAATCGGTAAGCCGTGGCAGTCCCAGCCCGGCACATAACGCGCATCAAAACCATCAATGGTGTGGCTTTTAACAATGATGTCTTTTAATATTTTGTTAACCGCGTGGCCGATATGGATGCTGCCATTGGCATACGGCGGCCCGTCATGCAAAACAAAGGTTGGGCGACCATCGCAGGCTTCACGAATTTTTTGATAGAGACCGGACTGCTGCCATTGTTTGAGCATTTGTGGCTCGCGGTTGGCAAGGTTGCCGCGCATGGGGAAATCAGTGGCGGGTAGGTTCAGGGTTGTTTTGTAGTCGACCATAGAAATCAATGAAAAGTGAAAAATGAAAAATGAAAAATGAAAAGCATTTC
>CAZALW010000028.1:0-17287 GCA_964485705.1 uncultured Thiotrichaceae bacterium | reverse complement strand
ATAACCCGGTATTTCAACGCCGGCAGATGATCCACCAGCGACAGACCTGCATTGCGTATTTCTGACAACAAAGCGTTATTATTGCCAAACAAATGCTTAAAACCGGTCATTGACATTTCCATTAGCTGATTAGCACCTTTGCGCTGTCGTTGGTATTTTGACAGGGTATGCAATGCTGCCCACTGTCGCTTGGCTTTTCGCGCTGCAACAATAACCTCCGCCAACGCAAAAGCATCGGCAATACCAAGGTTGGCTCCCTGCCCTGCCAGCGGGTGGATATTATGTGCCGCATCACCGATTAATGCCAGACCCGATTTAACGTACTCACTGGCATGACCGTGTGTTAGCGGAAACAAAAATCGTTGGCTTACACTGGTTATTTCTCCCAAAACAAACTCACCCGCTTCTGCTAAAGCCAGTTTAAAGGCTTCGTCATCAAGCGCCATAGTTTGCTCTGCGGCACGCTCATCCAGTGACCAGACTATCGAACTTTGACCATTATACAAAGGTAAAAAAGCCAGTGGCCCGCTTCGCATAAAACATTGCCATGCTGTATTTTGATGGCGTTTACTGGTGGTCACATTGCACACCAACGCCTGTTGTTGATAAGCATGTTTTGTACGCTGGATAGAGGCAGCAGCACTAACGCTGGAATTGACTCCGTCAGCACCGACCAATAATGCTGCCTGTATTTTTTTTCCAGAAGATAAGGTGACGGTACTGACAGCAGAGTCACTTCCAGCTTGCTCGCTACGGTCAGAGTTATAGTCAATCTGGGTGATTTCCTGCGGACAAAAACATGTGATGCTATCTGCCGCTTTCACTTTTTCAAGCAACATCTGCTGCAACACATTATTTTCAATAATAGCGCCTAATTTCGAGACACCCAGTTCGGCACTGTCAAATTGAATTTGCCCGGCACCGGCTTGTTCCCAGACGAACATTTTTTCATAATGGCAAATTCGTTGCGCCAAAGATGAGTGCAACACAGATGTCTGCTGAAAGCGTTTTAGGGCGGACATGTTGATCGCCGAAACACGGCTGCTTGTTTTATTGCAGCGGGCTTGCTCACTGATGGCTGCCAACTCATATCGCTCAATAATGGCGACAGAAAAATCAGTGTCGATTAGCTCATTGGCAAAACACAAACCCACGATACCGCCGCCAACAATGACAACATCAAACTTTTTAACATCACTGTCCTGCTTCGCCTTTTTTCTCACAACGGCAGTCCTCGATTTAATCGTGATAAATGGCCACTCATCCCCATATTTTGTGCTGCCAGGCGGTGTTTAAGATCCGGTAGCACATCCACCATCAACAAACCTAGTGAACGCAGATGCGCAAGCGCAGTAATATTATTGGAGAATGTTTTCACCAGGGTATCAGTGAACCGGTAAACCCGCTGAATATCGTCTTCACGTGAATTGGCGTAACTTTGTAGCAGTGTCTGTTTACCAATATCGACCTGCAATTCACTTGGCAATTCAGGCAATGAATCAACAATTAATTCCGACAGCAGGGCAATATCTCTCAACGCCATATTGAAACCCTGACCAGCGACTGGGTGTACGCTGTGTGCAGCATTACCAATAAGCGCCACCCGACCCTGTACCATCTGCGTCGCTGCTTGCAAAAACAGGGGATAAAGCTGACGTTTTCCCGCTTTTTTAAACTGGCCTAAACGATACCCAAACCGTTGTTGCAATTGCTGTAAAAAATCCGTTTCATCCAGCGCATAGAGATCGTCTGCCTGCTTCGGGTCTAGCGTCCATACCAGAGAGCAGCGATTTTGTAACATTGGTAATAACGCCAGCGGCCCGCTGTCGGTGAAACGCTCATAAGCCACGTTGTTGTGTTTATTGCCTGGCGTAACATTGCTTATCAATGCCACCTGATTATAACTTTTTCGGCTACTGCCTATTGCCAGTAACTTCATCACCTGGGAATTATTGCCATCTGCGGCAACCAGTAAGTTAGCGGACAGTTTTTGCGGCTTACCATCTGGTTTGCTATCAGATGTACCATCAATGGCAAGCTCAACGGATACCTGACGGGCATCCTGCTGTAATGCTTTTAGCTGAGCAGGACAGAACAGACGAATGTTCTTTGTTTTATTAATAACGGCATATAACTGCTGACCGATATCCCGATTTTCCAGCACATAACCCAGCGCTTCTACCCCTTCCTGCTGTTTGCTTAAGCGGGTAACACCAAAATGACCGCGGTCTGATATGTGAATATTGTTAATGGCTTCCGCATAAGGCGCAAGCGAAGACCACAAACCCAGACCATCAAAAATGCAGCGGCTACCATAAGACAGCGCCACGGTTCTGTCGTCATAACTAGGCTGTGAATCTGTGTTGAGCTGATACGCTTCAACCAGGGCAATTTTTAAGGCTGAATTTCTTAAGGCACAAGCAAGACTGGCACCAGCAAGCCCACCACCGATGATGATTAGATCGAAATTATTGTTTGTTAATGTTTTTGTCATGCTGAGCATAAGTTATAAGTTGTAGGTTATAGGTTGCAGCACTTATAACTTAAAACATACTATTTGTAACTTTATTTCATGGTGCCATCACCGATTCAATTTCAGCAACCGTACGCGGCAAACCCTTAGTCAACAAGTCATAGCCATCTTTAGTCACCAGCAAATCATCTTCGATGCGTACACCAATGTTCCACCAGCGTTTAGCGCCGCGACTGCCGGCGGGAATGTACAAACCCGGCTCTACCGTTAATACCATGCCTTTTTCCAGCAAGCGCCAGTTATCATCCACCTTGTAGTCACCAACATCATGCACATCCATACCTAACCAGTGGCCGGTGCGGTGCATATAATATTTCATATAAGCAGAATCTTTGATTAACTGTGCCGGTTTGCCTTTTAATAAACCAATCTCAACCATGCCTTTGGTTAACGTCCTTACTGCGGCATCATGTGGGTCATTCCAGTGGTTACCTGGCTTTATTTTAGCAAAGGCTGCTTCCTGTGCCTGTAGCACCAGCTCATAGATTTCCTGCTGCGGCACGGTGTATTTTCCGTTTACCGGGAAAGTACGGGTAATGTCTGCTGCATAGCCCTGATACTCTGCACCCGCATCAATCAGCACCAACTCTTCATCGTTCAATACCGCATTATTTTCGGTGTAATGCAAAACGCAGGCATTTTCACCGCCACCAACAATAGAAGTGTATGCCCAGTCAGCACCGTTACGTTTAAATTCAAATAGAAATTCGGCTTCAAGTTCGTATTCACGCAAACCCGGGCGGCATTTTTTCATTGCATTAATGTGTGCCTGAACAGAAATTTTTGCCGCTTTGCGCATTAAACTGATTTCTTCACGACTCTTGAACAAACGCATATCGTGCAATAAATACTCCAGTGAAACAAACTCATACGGCGCGCGCGTACCCCGACGAGATTGCGCTCGCAGCTGATTGACACAGTCGAGCACGTGTTTATCAAACGTCGGGTTGAGACCAATGCTGAAATACACGCTTTCACGATTTTCCATTAACCCTGGTAAAATTTTATCCAGATCATCAATGGCATAGGCTTCATCAGCAGCAAAATGTTCGACCGCCCCTTCCGGGCCAAAGCGCCGACCGTTCCAGGTTTCTTTTTTCGGATCTCGTTCGCGACAAAACAGGACAAATTCACCCTGCTTGCGACCGGGAATAAGCACGATAACGGAATCCGGTTCATCGAAACCACTTAAATAGGTAAAATCACTATCCTGGCGAAAACCGTGTTCCACATCCCGATTACGCACCAACGTAGGCGCAGACGGCAAAATTGCCACCGCATTTTCACTCATCATTCGCATCAACTGCTTGCGCCGTCTTGTATAAACTTTTTGATTCAACTCATATCTCTTAGTAGTTAACCAATTAAATAAAAAGCATCAGTCCGCAAAAAACGCGAAAGACGCGAAAAAAGCAATAATAAATTAACTGGCAGAAAAAAAACCATTCTATTTTCGGTGTTATATTAGCTCGGCAGCAAGGCATCAGTGCTTGCTGCCGAGCTAATATGCTAAGCCACTTGATAAAACAAAAAATAAAATATCGCCATCCTTTGTTTCCTCAACACTACATCCACGTAGCCTTGCTCTTTGTGTTTTTTTGCGTCTTTTGCGTTTTTCGCGGACTGATGTTTTTAACTTTTTTGTAGCACCAGATCAATGCACTGTCTGCGAAGACTGCAATGGTTGTAATTCCTCATAAATCAATAATATGCCCATACGGACATATTCGCTGACTTCCATGTAAGCCACTTCATCTTCCTCATCATTCTCTTCCATTACTGCCATTTCGGCTTCTTCATCAACCACATAACCGGCACGAGAGATTTCTACAATGTCTTTGATTAACTCTTTGCTGTCTTCTGGCAGTTCAGTATTTTCTTTAATACCACCAATAGCCAGACCGAAAACGAAACCCTGACACCAGATACCTAGTGCCTCAACGCGAGCCTCCAATGGCTCATCATCATCTGGCAACATTAATTCAAATTCAGCATCGCTATCATTCATCTGCTCAACGGCTATCTGGTGAATTTGCAGTAACTTTTTACCTGCCTGCTGCAAAGTTTTGCTGCTTTCTTCATGCTCACCAAGTACATGCAGCATCCATTGTGCTGCTTCCGTTGCTCCTTGTGCACACAACATACCACACAAAGCGCCATGTGATTCTGTCGCACCTAAGGCAGCATCAACATCAAATAACAAACCTTCTAATTGTGAAATATCAGGAAAACTCTGCATAATGACCAAAAGACAGCAAATAATGCTATTAAAAAAATGCCATTTTAAATCAAACCAGAGATAAATTCTCTATAGTATTTGACCAATGACGTTTCACGCCCTACTATTAGGCATGACTGACACATTAACAAGAATAACAAAACTCGAAAATCAGGTAGGCGAACTGCTCGAACTCTGCCAACGACTGGGAAGCGATAATAATGAACTTCGTGACCAGCTTAAGCGACTCAGTTCCGAACGCTCCGGCCTTATGGAGAAAAAAGAAAAAGTTCGTGTGCAGGTAGAGTCAATGATTACCCGATTGCGTTCGATGGAAAAAGCCTGAATCGTTCTATTATCGACACCATTATCGCTTAAAAGCTGAGACAGAGGTTTATCCACGTGAGCCAACACCATGAATAAGGTCGAGCCTTTAACCATAAAGATTATGGACAAAGAGTACCGTGTCGCCTGTCCGGAAGAAGAAAAAGACAACCTGCGTGCATCGGCAAACCTGCTTAATAACAAGCTCAGTGAAATAAAGCAGCAGGGTTCCGTTATTGGCACGGAACGCATTGCAATTATGGCTGCATTAAATATGAGCCATGAAATTCTGCATAACAATGCGTTAGCAACCGAACATGGTGATTTAAATCAACGTATCGACGCACTTTCGCAGCGCATTAATGACTCTATGCGTGACATACAGTTGATTTAAGTCGTGCATTATTTAAAATAGAGCGTATCTCTATTAATTCTGGATGTTATCGTTGTGTCTCAGGAAACTACCGGAAGCACAGAAAATTCATCCACCCATTTTGACACCTCTGGGGTGTGCGTAAGCTAGCTGTTATATCCCTTGAGCCTTAAATACTGACTCCGGGAGTTGGACTGCTGAAACCGTGTGCATTACCGCTAGTCGGGAAGCCTGACGTTTCATCGCTGATTCCCCCCTGAACTTACCGGTTCAAGGTCATCAGTATTGCTACGGCATTTCCGGAGGTGTCATCTTATTATCCGCCAGTCTCTTAGCTAAAAAATCCACCGTGGCCGTTATGCCTGATGACTCGATGCACAATAACGCAGAAATCAGGCAACAAAAACGAGCGCAGCGCCGATTATTATCCAACACGGCTCAACAACAACACGCTCTGGCACTATGCCAGAACACGATAAAAGAAAGAACCTGGCGTTGCAGTCAGCACATCGCTTTGTATCTGGCCAACGACAGCGAAATAGACCCTTATCTACTTATGGATCATGCACGTTTACTGGGTAAAAAAATTTATTTGCCGATACTCGCACCCCTGAAAAACAGCCTTTATTTTGCACCTTTTGAAACAGGCCAGCATTTAAAACTCAACCGCTTCAACATCCCCGAACCGATATGTCATCCATCAAAGTGGAAAACCGCCTGGCAACTGGATTTACTGTTATTACCTCTGGTTGCCTTTGATACTGATGGCAACCGTATTGGTATGGGCGGTGGATTTTACGATCGCACACTGGCTTACCTGCAACACCGGCGTTTCTGGAAAAAGCCGATACTGGCGGGACTGGCACATGAAATACAAAAAGTTGATCAATTAACTCAACAAAGCTGGGATATTCCTCTGGATTACATCATCACAGAAAAACACTGTTACCGTGTGTGAAATACCAAATCAATTATTGTAAAAGTCTACATTTTATCTGGCAGGCAGCCAAGTATGGAATGTCTGGTTTCGACACTTAGCGGACGTTGGGAAAGCTAAAAGACATTAGTCCGCGAAGAACGCAAAAGACGCGAAAAAAGCAAAAACAATAATGGGTTTATAGACCAGAATAAAACTTTTCTGTTTATAGCAACGCTAAAGCCAGCAATACTATTGCTTATTCAGGCCTAACTAAAAAAACAAAAAAATATTTTCTTTGCGCTTTTTTCGCGTCTTTTGCGTTTTTCGCGGATCAATGTTTTTGATTTTGAAAGTCAGCGAATGACCGATTTCAGCCATTCGATCAATGAGCGAATCTGACATGCTTTGCCAGTTTAAGCCTGAACCCACTACAGGTTAATATATAAAACCACGAGATCGACACTCCATTGTCGATAATACTACAAAGACAAAAATAACTGATACGCCGGGTTATCGGTTTCTTGCCAGTACGGATATGCCAGAGTATCAAAATACTGTTCCAATTTCTCAAGCTCACCTTCAGGTATCTGCAAACCCACCAGAATACGACCAAAAGCCGCGCCGTGATTTCGATAATGAAACAGGCTGATATTCCAACGAGTGCCAATTTTGGTCAAAAAGTCCAGCAGCGCTCCAGGTCGTTCAGGAAATTCAAAACGATACAAAACTTCATTTTTTAACGCTGCACGACCACCCACCAGGTATCGCACATGCATTTTTGCCATTTCATTATCAGTCATATCCAGCACCGGATACTTTTTGTTTTTAAGCTTTTTAATTAACTCAAGTCGTTCGTTGAAACCATCACGTAACTGCACTCCGGCGAAGACCTGGGCATTTTTATCATCTGAATAACGATAATTAAATTCAGTAATACCCCGCTTGCCAATCGTCTGACAAAAGGCTTTAAAACTTCCCGGGCGCTCAGGAATCGTTACCGCAAACAGGGCTTCACGTTGCTCACCAATTTCGGCACGCTCTGAAACATGACGCAGGCGATCAAAATTCATATTAGCACCACTGTTAATCGCTATTAATGTTTTGCCAGTGATGTTTTTTTGAGCAACATATTTCTTCAAACCCGCCACCGCCAATGCGCCGGCAGGTTCAGTAATCGAACGAGTATCATCAAAAATATCTTTGATAGCCGCACAAATTTCATCGGTGGTTACTGTCAATATTTCATCAACGCACAGTTTTGCCAAACGATACGTTTCTTTACCTACCTGTTTTACCGCTACCCCATCCGCAAAAATACCAACATGATCCAGTACTACACGCCGTTTTTTCTCAAATGCCAATGCCATACAGGCAGCATCTGCCGGCTCCACACCGATAATTTTTGTTTTTGGGCTTAAATATTTAACGATGACACCAATACCGGCAATGAGTCCACCACCACCAACCGGCACAAAAATGACATCAATAAAATCAGCATGCTGACGCACAAGCTCAAGTCCAACCGTGCCCTGCCCGGCAATCACATCAACATCATCAAAGGGATGAATAAATTCCATTTTTTGCTTAACAGCATAATCAGTGGCATAAGCACAGGCTTCGTCATAATTGTCGCCAATCAGAATAACTTTAGCACCATAGGATTTAACCGCATCAACCTTAATGCCCGGCGTGGTTTGCGGCATCACAATGACCGCCGTTAAACCCAACTTTTTTGCCGCCAGCGCTACACCTTGCGCATGATTGCCCGCAGAAGCCGCTACCACACCATTTATTTCTTTTCTTCGCGTTAGCTGATAAATGCAATTGTAAGCGCCTCGCAATTTAAATGAAAAAACACTTTGCAGGTCTTCTCGCTTAAGTAGCACCTGATTTTGCTGACCTTTGCTTAATGTGTTTGCCCGTTCAAGTGGTGTTTCTACAGCAACATCGTAAACCCTTGCGGTTAGAATTTTTTCTATGTATTTTTTTGTCATTTATAAAAAACCAGAAGTTTCAGGTTATAAGTTTTAAATTACAAGTTATAAGTAAACTTGGCAACTATTTATTATATCCCACTTACAACTTTCCACTAGTCTTCATTCCCTGTAATATTCATATCAAAATTATTTTAAGAATAACTTACGGGAGAAAAATATGACCCAGGATGAAATGAAAAGAAAAGCAGCAGAGGCGGCACTTGAATACGTCATTGCCGATGAAATTGTTGGTGTAGGCACAGGTTCTACGGTAAACCACTTTATCGACGTACTGGCTGGCATAAAGCATAAAATCAAAGGCGCAGTTTCAAGCTCAGAAGCATCAACCGAACGCATGCAAGGCTATGGCATTAAAGTGTATGACTTAAATGAAGTTAACGGCATCGAAGTTTATATTGATGGCGCTGATGAATCTGACCACTACCTTAATCTCATCAAAGGTGGCGGAGGCGCTTTAACTCGCGAGAAGATTATCGCCGGTGCCAGTAAAAAGTTTGTCTGTATTGCTGATGAATCCAAACTGGTTGATGTGATGGGCGAATTCCCACTGCCTGTTGAAGTGATTCCCATGGCACGTAGTTTTATTGCCAGAGAATTAGTTAAGCTGGGCGGTCGCCCGGTATGGCGCGAAGGCTTTGTTACCGACAATGGTAACGACATCATTGATGTGCATGATTTAAAAATTATGGGTCCTGCCACCCTGGAAAACGAGTTAAATAAATTACCCGGCATTGTTACCGTTGGCATATTTGCTAATCGCCCGGCTGATGTACTGATATTAGGTACGCAGGAAGGCGCAAAAACGGTTTTGTCTAAATAGTAATCCTACTAAAGGGCATCTCTATTAATTCTGTTTGAGCAGATTTGTGCTTGAGAGATTCAAGAACAAGGCGAAGATCGCAGCAAATAGTGTGCTATTTGTAAGATTTTCAACGAAGTTATTGGATTTCTCAAGTGCGAAGATGCCAATCATGAATTAATAGAGATGCCCTAAAGAAGAAGCAGCCTCATTAAAAACTGAAAAACATAGCTATAATATGTGAATAGCCTAATAAATTTTAGTGTGTGCTGTATTTTTCATGGTTAATAGCAGCTTTTACTAACCGCTGCCTGGTTTATCAACGCCATGCCTGCTCAAACATGCTATAGAGAGTGTTGTGGAAGAGAAACGTCTCGAAGAAAATCAGCTGTTGCGAGAGAAGCTCGGCAGGCTTCTCAAAGAAGCACGTCGCAACGAACAAACACAATCCTCTTTTGATGATTTCACTTTGTCAGTCGTCGCCGCGCAAGGGCCGAAAAAATTATTTCACCTGCTTCTAAAAACTCAAAAAAACCTTCGTATAGATAAGATTCTACTATGCCTGGTTGATCGCTACCACGAAGTCGAGCGCTTACTCACAGAAAACTATCAGCATAATTATCCCGGGTTGAGCTTCATTGACACCAAAACCAGCAGGTTACTCATTTCAGACATTCCTGATCGTCCCGTCCTGGGTACACGCATCATGAGAAAATACGACTGGCTAATCAATATTAAGGATATCAATAAATACCATTCTGCGGCTCTGTTACCTTTGAAACGCGGCAGTGAGACCATCGGCATCCAGTTATTGTTAAGCAAAGACCCTGAGCGCTATACCAAAAATGATGGCACAACATTTCTACAAAAACTCAGTGCAATGGTAGCTATCTCTATCGAAAACTGCATCAATCGACAACGCACACTAGAACTAGGCTACCAGGACGGCCTAACCAATGCCTATAACCGACGTTATTTTGATCAACGCTTAAAACATGAAATCGAGCGTTGCATACGAAAAAAAACCGACCTGGTCTGCCTGTTTATCGATGTTGATTTTTTCAAACAGGTAAATGATCATTATGGTCATCAAGTTGGCGATGCTGTCCTTATACGACTGGTTGCTTTAATGCACGAACAGGTTCGCTCAAGCGATATTGTGGCACGTTATGGTGGCGAAGAATTTGCCATTATATTGCCAGACACCGGTATTCAGCTAGCCCATGAAGTTGCTGAACGCATACGCAGCGAGGTCGCTGATGATAAATTGATTATTAACGACAAGGCATTAAACATTACTGTCTCCATCGGCCTGGCTTCACTTAGTCAAATTAGACATCAGGTGAATAACAACAAAAAGGACTCGTTAAATAAGAAAGCTGAAGGGCTGGATAAATTGCTATTAGGTAAAGCTGACGAAGCGCTTTATCAGGCAAAACAAACCGGTAGAAATCAGGTTGTTATCAAAAAAATGCCAAAATCAGAATAATGACTAATTCGTAATTATTTCAATAATTGCTTTGCAAAGTAATTATGTTTTCTGTACGCACATAGGTACGAGCATTTAATTTCCAGTCTGCCTGGTCGATGCCAAAGTACCAGATTCCTTCACTTATTCTATGTGTTAAATGACCGATATAACGATCACCAATGCCATGATGCAATAATACGGTTAAATCATTCCTTTCACGTGTGGCGTGCTGGACATGCAAAGTTAAAGTCTGCGGGTAGTATTCGAGCAAGCCCTTGTCAAACTGCAGTACAACGGCACTGCTATTGTTATCAAAATCAATGACTGCACTTAAGCCTAACTCTGCCGCTTTTATATCGCGCACCAGTACTTCATTAATTGCTTTGCCTTGCTTGTAATAATCATCTGTTACCAATCCATCGGCAGTTACTACAGAGATCCAGATCATCCAGACACCTCTAACCATAGCGACAAATGGGATGAAAAGCATCATCCACAACAATGGGTATTTATACCAGGGTTTACTGTGTTCGGTTATATGCATAAGTTTTATGTAACTACTCGGTAGCCTGAGTTGTTCCTCTATATTTTAACTATTTGCTAGATAGCTACAATTTTAGTTTTGTTTTTCGCTATTTAAATACTGGCCCAAGAAAGCGAGCTTCTTCAATGACAACTAATTCATCATACCCTACAGCTTTCAGGGTAAAGATAACTTCGCTACTGCGCTGCTTAAGGTTATCAGCATCAACCTGTATGCGAACCGGCAGTTCAGCAACTTCGCCACTTTTTACCGTTATCTCTGTTACATCTTTCTTAAGAATTAGATCAGGTATGCCTTGTGCAGATAAAATATAACTATGATCTTTGCTGTCCATATTTAATAATTTTATTATATAGACATTTTCAATCAAGCCATCATTGGTCTCACGATACAAACTGTTTCGGTCACGTATCACATCCATGCCAATGGGCGTACGTGCCAGAATAGAATAAAAAGCTCCTATGGTTATACCTGTCAGGATTAACGCATAAACAATCATACGAGGTCGTATTACATGTTCCTGCTTGCCCTCCAGACTGTTCTCAGTGGTGTAACGGATTAAGCCACGGTCATAACCCATTTTATCCATCACATCATCACAGGCATCGATACAGGCTGCACAGCCAATACACTCATATTGTAAACCATTTCGTATATCTATGCCGGTCGGACAAACCTGGACACAAATAGTGCAGTCAATACAGTCACCCAAACCTGCTGCGACCTTATCAAGCGTTTTTTTCCTGGGGCCCATCGGCAGACCACGAGACTCATCAAATGAAATAATCATCGTATCTGAGTCAAACATAGCGCTTTGAAACCGCGCATAGGGGCACATATATAGGCATACCTGCTCTCGTAACCAGCCGGCATTGCCATAGGTTGCGAAAGCATAAAAATATATCCAGAAAGTTGCCCAGGGACCGTTATCGAAGGTCAGGAAATTGACTGATAACTCACGCATTGGTGCAAAATAACCAACAAAAGTAAGGCCGGTGAAAATAGAAAAAACCAGCCAGATGACATGTTTCGTGGTTTTAATTCTGGTTTTACGAAACGAGTTCGGTTGTTTATCCAGCTTTATTTGTTGTGGACGAGAGCCTTCAACTTTTCGCTCTATCCACAAAAACGCTTCTGTCCACACTGTTTGCGGACAGGCATAACCACACCAGACACGACCTGCGAGCGCGGTAACAAAAAACAGACCCAGTGCAGCAACAATCAGAAGTAAAGCAAGATAAAAAAAGTCCTGCGGCCAGAATACCATATTGAAAATATAGAATTTTCGCTCAGGTAAATCAAACAAAACTGCCTGGCGCTCATCCCATTGCAACCATGGAACGATGTAATACAAACCAAGTAAGCTTGCCACGCCCATGGTACGTAATTTAGCGAACAGGCCATGTACTTCACGTGGGTAAATCTTCTGGCGTTTCACATAAAGCGATTGCTCTGCTGCATCATTCACTTTGGCATCATCAGCCTTGCTATTTGCATTGGATGTGTTATCGACCATAATTAGTTTATTACCTGATACTGTTATTTATGAACACGTGAACGTTTATAAAAACATATGCACTTTAAATGGAATATGGAATTTACAGTTCAATTATATAGGGAAATTTTTTATCGCCGAGCACCAGGTATTTAACCTGGTTTTTTTAACTATGACTCTTTATCATGCCTGTTTTTTTCAGGATTTTTTTTCACTTTGGTTTTATTTAGGACTTCACAGGGTTTTAAAAAGTAGCAGGTTGACGCTGATGTTATTGCACCGAATAACCAAAACAGAAAAAAACAGATGGTATAACTACCCAATCGACTAATATCGCGACTAATATCGCTATCAAACAAAACAGCAGGGTCAAATGCGGTAGTAAATAATATGGTTGCAATACCTGCGGTAATAAAGGAAGGCCATAAAATGGCAACTATACGCTGAACAAGTGGAATCGCATTCATCTAAATTATATTAACTCTATTAATTTACCCATGATCTAAAGTCACTACCTTTGGTTCGTAAAGACGACATTCCAGAAACATTTAGCACTGCTCATTTCATTAAGTCGAAGCAGAAACTCCGTACTGATATCACAGAAACGGGAGAGAGCTTATGCATAATAACAAAAGACCGCTCTCGCTGCTGTGATATCAGTACGGCACGATTACCCCGTTTACCAAGCTAAAGGTAGAACGATATAATAAATTATTTCAGCACTTTATTGAGCTGAAATTATTGTATTAGCAGAAAAATTACTCAGCGGTATCTGCCTCATGCGATAGACTATACACATACGCTGCTAAAATGTGCGATTTTGCTGAGCCTAAAAACTCTTTATGAGCAGGCATAATACCAGTGTGACCTTTAGCAATGGTCTGTTTAATGGCACGAGGTGAGCCACCGTATAACCAGATGTTATTGGTTAGGTTAGGCGCGCCCAGCGCAATGTTTCCAGTGCCTTCAGGCATATGACAGCCAACACAAAGTGTATCAAAATGCGTTTTACCTGCAGTAGCAAGCGTCTCATCCACTTTACGCCCCGCAAGTTGCATGACATATTCAGCAACCTGAGCAACACCATCAGCGCCCCCTAGCGGGACTTCCCAGCCTGGCATTACACCCGTACGGCCTTCCATGATTGATATTTTGATGTTTTCTGGTGAACCACCGTATAACCAGTCATTATCACGAAGATTGGGAAAGCCCGTTGCACCACGCGCGTCAGAACCATGGCATACACCGCAGTAACTAACATACAGGCGCTCACCCGCTTTCATTGCCGCGGCATCATTTGCCAGCTCAGCAACAGGTGTTTGTTCGAATTTTGCAAACAATGGACCAAATTCGGCTTCGGCATCTGCCACTTCTGCTTCATATTGATTGAACTGCGTCCAACCTAGTACACCTTTAAACGAACCCATGCCCGGGTAAAGAATAAGATAAACAATACCGAATACTAAGGTTATATAGAACATATACAACCACCAGCGCGGCAGTGGATTGTTTAATTCTTGCAGATCTTCATCCCACACATGCCCCGTTGGTACACCCTGCTCACCTTCAACTGTATTTTGCGATAAAAGCAGGTAGAACATCCAGACAAAGCCTACACCTACAATTACAATAATAAACCAACTCCAAAATTCGCTGGTAAAGTCAGACATAATAACTCCTCATAACCTTGTTATTTTTATTTTATAAACCGATACGATTTATAAACGTATTTAATTCAAATGCTATACTTGCCAGGCAATGCCTAGCCACGACGCTGCTCATCAGTCAGATCTTTATCGTCATCAAGTGCCATTCTGGCTGCTTTGTCGAAGTTTTTTTTGCGCTTTCCGCTCCACGCCCAAAAAACAACAGCGACAAAAAACACAAAAGCAAAAACAGTCCATGCTATCTGCCAAAACATATCATTTGATGATGATTCCACTTCTAACTCCCGGTGCTACACTAAAAAGCAGGCCACATTAAACAGTCGCTAGTTTAGCGACGTTGTTTGATGTGTAGCCCCAGCGATTGCATATAAGCAATGATCGCATCCATCTCGGTTTTACCGTCAAGAGCGGCTGGTGCGGCTGCTATTTCAGCATCAGAATAGGGGTGTCCAAGTATAACCAGGGTACTCATCTTGGTCTGAATATCACTGCCATCCAGTGTGGTAGTTTCCAGCCAGGGGTAAGAAGGCATAATTGACTCAGGCACCACATCACGCGGGTTAATTAAATGCACACGGTGCCACTCATCAGAATAACGGCCACCAACACGGTGTAAATCAGGCCCGGTACGTTTTGAACCCCATAAGAACGGGCGATCATAAATGAACTCACCGGCAACAGAGTAATGACCATAACGCTCGGTTTCAGCACGAAAAGGTCGAATCATTTGTGAATGACAACCTACGCAGCCCTCACGAATATAAAGATCCCGACCTTCTAATTGCAGTGCAGTGTATGGTTTTAAGCCCTCTACGGGTGTGGTTGTTGAATGCTGGAAGAACAACGGCACGATCTGTGCGAGCCCGCCCCAGAGTACCACAACCAGTGATAAAACGATCAACACACCGACTTTGGTTTCAGCTTGAACTTGAAGTGACATATTTATTTTCCTCTTGTCTCTAATGCGAAGCGACTAATGTGCCGCCTTTAGTTAGCCAACTTTAGTGGGCTACCGCTGGCTCAGGAATAGGGGCCTGTATTGCCTTACCCTGCATAATGGTTTTATACACGTTGTACGCCATAATCAGCATACCGGTCAGGAACAATAAGCCACCACCTGCACGAACAATATAAAACGGATGCATAGCCTGAACACTTTCTACAAAACTGTAGGTTAAGGTGCCATCACTGTTTATCGCACGCCACATCAAACCTTGCATGATGCCTGAAATCCACATAGATGTGATGTATAACACGATACCGATCGTTGCTATCCAGAAATGCGTTTCCATCAATGCTTTGCTGTAAATCTCAGTATTAAACAGCTTAGGAATCAGGTAGTACATGGCACCAATACTGACCATCGCCACCCAACCTAATGCACCGGAATGCACATGACCAATTGTCCAGTCAGTGTAGTGTGATAATGCATTCACTGTTTTAATCGCCATCATTGGACCTTCAAAGGTAGACATACCATAGAAAGAAACCGAAATGATAAGGAATTTAAGAATTGGATCTGTGCGCAGTTTATGCCATGCACCTGAAAGTGTCATGATGCCGTTGATCATACCACCCCAGGAAGGCGCTAATAAAATCAGTGAAAACGCCATACCCAGAGACTGAGTCCAGTCAGGCAACGCGGTGTAATGCAGGTGATGCGGACCCGCCCAGATATAGGTGAAGGCTAATGCCCAGAAATGCACAACCGATAGACGATACGAATAAACTGGACGTTCTGCCTGCTTGGGAATGAAATAATACATAATCCCCAGGAAGCCAGCCGTCAGGAAGAAGCCTACCGCATTATGTCCGTACCACCACTGTACCATGGCATCCTGCACACCCGAATAAACGGAGTAGGATTTAAACAGACTAACCGGAATTGCTGCGCTGTTAACAACATGTAACAAAGCGACGGTAATAATAAATGAACCAAAGAACCAGTTAGCCACATAAATATGTTTGACCCGGCGTTTGGCAATGGTACCGAAGAACACCACCGCGTAGGAGATCCAGACAATGGTCAAAAATATATCGATTGGCCATTCAAGCTCAGCGTATTCTTTTGATGAAGTAATACCCAGTGGCAGGGTAACCACCGCAGAAGCAATAACGATCATCCAGCCATAAAAAGTAAACTTCGCCAGAGCTGGCGCAAACAAGCTCGTATGGCAGGTACGCTGCACCACATAATATGAAGTGGCAAACAAGGCTGATCCGCCAAAGCCAAAGACCACCGCATTAGTATGCAAAGGACGCAAGCGACCAAAGCTTAGCCACGATGTATCAAAGTTAAGTGCCGGCCATGCCATTTGCGATGCGATAAGCACCCCGACTAACATACCGACAATACCAAGAACGACCGTTGCAATAGCAAACAGTCGCACTACGGTATAATCATAGGTCATTGTTTCATTATTCATAAAGGTAATCCACCTTGTGTTATAAGCCTTATTAGAAAGCTTTGTGCGTAGCGTTTTTTCTGCCATACCCTATTAAAAATAGCGCGATGACAGATAATTTTTATCGCGTAATGCTTTCTACATAAAAAATATGGCTAAAAGTCTCGAATTAAAAGCCGACAGAAGTTTATTAGCATAAGATTGGTTAATCAATGCCAAAAAGTCAGTTAAAGCGTTTTTTCGCGACAATATTATTACTAACTAGTTCAATGAGGCCTTTGCACGATACAGGCGGATCAGAAAAATAGGCTGAAATTGTGCTGATTGAGCCAGGAAATACAGCTAATAGCAGGCTCTACTGGCAAGTTTCTAGCGAAAAACAGCGAACAATAGATATTTTACTGACGAATGTATCGCGTAAAGGTCTATCAATCAACAAACTGTGGCGCAAAACCATTAATCCAGAGAATCGCCGTGGCTGCCATCATTGCAACCAGCGCCACCATGCCAACAGCAAGTATCGAACTGGAAAATAAAAAACC
>CAZALW010000027.1:0-17508 GCA_964485705.1 uncultured Thiotrichaceae bacterium | reverse complement strand
ATGTGGATAGATTATCTTAATGGTAGTAGTGATGATGCGCCTGTTGAGGCATAACACAGTCATATACAAACTTTGCAAAGTTTTAAGGAGAAACGCCCATGTTTAGTGCAGAATCGCTTGAAAAAATGACACTGTCTCAGCGAAAAAGAATATCTTTATTAGGGGTGCAGGCGAGGGAATTAAAAAGAATGGCGCTTGATGCGCCGGAATACCCGTCGATTCCGGAAGGCTTGCAACTGGCGGCGATGTTTTTGGATTTTAGAGCCGGTGAGGCAACTATGCATCATGTGCTTTTGTTTGATGCGGGTTATAAAAACCGTTACAGGTGCATTAGAAACAACAGGCAGCAACAGGGGCTGATCGGCTGGCATGACGCTGTTAGACGTACTGCTGGTCATGTTCGGCCTTTGATTTGACGCAGACACGAACACAAACACAAAATTAGAATACAATCCCCCATCTTATAAAAGGAGAGTAAAAATGAACAAAGTAATGGTAAATATAGCGGCAGTTGTTGTTTTAACTGCGAGTACTGTGGTTGCTGTGGCATCTGAAAAAACCTATATCGGCGCACAGTATGCAACAGGCACATACAGTGATGACGTGCTTGAAGAAATGAATCTTGGCGACATAAGCCCAACAGCGTTAATTGCCAGGCTCGGTGTGCATCTAAATAATAACGTTTCTATTGAAACACGCTATGGCATAGGTTTGCAGAGCGACAGCATCAATGTGATGGGGCTTGATATTTTTCTTGACCTGGATAGTTTATTAGGCGTTTACGCGGTGGGTCGCTTGAATCCGGAAGAAGTTTTAACGGTTTACGGCGTAATGGGGTTCACCAATGCCGAGGCAACCGTTTCCGCTCCGGGTTTTGTGCCGGTAACCGTTGATGAGTCCGGCTTTTCTTTCGGCGCAGGGGTGGAAGTCAGCGTTGATGATAATTTCGCTTTTAATATTGAATACATGCAATATCTAAACAAGGACGATTTCACCTTTAGCGCAATCGGCCTGGGCGCTGTTGTTAGTTTTTAAAGGTTTAAAAACTTGACATAAAAAGCGCAATCAGGTTATAGTCGGGGCGCAACAGCAAAATCTGTTGCCAGAGTTGACCTTCTGAGATTTTCGAGATGCTAGCGCGTCTTACTGAACTGCGCTTTTTTTACGTCCCCAATAAATGAAAAGTTTATGGTGGACTGGACAGAGCCACTTCGGTGGGCCGTTTCTCGAAAGCGGTAAGGTCAACTCTGCTCAGTTCACCACCTTATTGATTGATCTCAACGGTGGTGATTTAACCATTATTTCGAGGATTCAATCATGTCTAAAGCACTATCCACTCATCCTGCCGATTTTAACGGCACCGCTGTTCAAATAATCGACCTCAACAATCAGCAATGGCTCACTGGAGAGCAAATTGGTGAAATGCTGGGTTATAAAAACCCCAGAATTAACACTTATCAGTTATACGAAAGCCATAGTGATGAATTTACCGCTGAAACGGCTTCTGTAATTGATTCAATTACACCTGGAGGCGTGCAAAAAACCCGCATTTTCTCCCCAAGAGGTTGCTGGATGCTAGGCATGTGGTCACAAACCGCCAAAGCCAAACAGTTCCGCCAGTGGGTGCTGGACGTTTTAGAGCAAAACCAGCAACAGCCCACCCCAAAACTCACCCTGACCAGCGACATTTTAGAAAAACAACTAAAAACCGCCAACCGCACCATCTGCCAACTGCAAAAAATAGCGGTCAAGGTCAACCCGCAATGGGCGCAGATCAAGCGTTACAAGGAGATGGGCTTAAAAAACAAGGAAATCGGCAAACTGCTCGACCTTTACCCTGGCACCATCGGCAAAAAGTGCCGCGAAATGGAAGCCGCGCAGTTAATTGCGCCACCGGTCAACCTGGCTGGGCAGCAGCAACGCGCCAAAGTATTGCATTTAAGCAATAAGGAGGCAAAATGAACAAGCAAAGCCTCGACCACCTCGACCGCATGGACGAAATCGGCATCTGCTGGGAAGCGGTAAGTGACATGATGAACCCTGACGGTGGCGCGATACAGGAGCACGAGCGCGACCATATCGCGGTGCTGCTAAACTTACTGCAGCGGGAGTATTTTGTTGCCCTTAAGGCGTTGAGTGAGTCGATACAGGCAGAAGTGAATGATTAACCAAGCAGGTTAACAATAAATCAATTAAGCTCCCGTAACAGGGAGCTTCTTTATAAAACATAGGATCATATTATGAAAATACGTCTTTTACCAATTATTACAGCATCCTTTTTAGTTCTTCAGGGGTGCGCGCTTACCCCGTCCGAGATACAAGCGCTGGGTATTCAAGGGCAAGTGGAAATAAAGCAACCACATAAACAAGCATCGGCCTGCCTGTCGAGACAACTAGATCATACGGAGGGGGGAGCGCACAATATAACGAAAAGTTTAAATGCTGCTGGGTTAAGCCACAAACTCCATCAATCTTATGGGTATTCGGAAATAATAGGAGATGTACACGTCGGTGGCTCATATTATCTCACTATTCGCCCTGACGGACCGAATAAATCAAATGTAGAAATATATATTTCTGATAATTTAATGTCCCCAGAGTTAATGACTCAGGAGATAAAAAAGGCTGCCTCCGCTTGCAATACTAAGGTATAGCTTTAAAACCAACAAGGCTGCCGTTGGCGGCCTTGTTTTTAAGCCTGCTTACAGGGCTTGCACCAAAACCACAACAGGGTTAACCTAATATAACCCCTTAAAAACCCACACGGAACCCTCTTCCGAGCCACACCCTCCCCGCATTCCCCCACAATGCAGGGCATGAGCAAACACCGCCCGACCTCCAAAATAGACAGCCTTATTATCCACTGCGCGGATACGCCTAATGGCGCACACTGGCAGGCTGAGGACATTGACGACTGGCACAAGTCGCGCCTGTTTAAACGCAACATCAACGGCAATGTATCTCCGCATTTAAAACACATCGGTTATCACTACGTGATTGAAACCACCGGCACTATCCGCCGTGGCCGCGCCCTGGATGAGACTGGCGCACACGCCAAAGGTCACAACACCCGCAGTATTGGCATCTGCCTGATCGGTTATAACAAATTCACCCGGTTGCAATGGCAGGCACTGCAAGGTTTGATAAGTAGCCTTCAAATCCGATTTAAAAAGCAATTAAAGGTCATTGGTCATCGTGATGTTGACTCAGGCAAAACCTGCCCGGGTTTTGACGTGTCCGCATGGCTTAAAAGCCCTGATGGCATACCCGAACAGCATTTATTAACCCCAAACCACTTAGGAGTACAAACATGAAAGCATTTTTCAGCCTGTTAATTTTCGCAATAACCACCAGCTACGCCGTTGCTGGCAATTTAGGCAGCATCGACCCGACCTTGCCCGGTCAGTCCACACTAACCATAAGCTGCAGTTACCCGGTAGAACGTGAAGACGGCACCGTATTAGCCATAAACGAAATCGCGAAAGTGAGCTTTTTTGTCGAAAAAGACGGTATAGGCGGGTTTTTGCCAGCGGGTGAAAACACTACTGAGTGTAAACAGGTTTATGATTTATCGCAGGTAGCGGATGGCGATTATGCTTATGCTGTTACCGCCACTGATACCAATGATCGTGTCTCTGTATTGTCCACCGAGCGCCTGACATTAACACTAAAGCGTATCACCAGCCCGAAGACACCCACGGGGCTAACTGGTGCATTGAATTAATACATCGATTTATTCGATGGGTGTTTCCCTTCTAAAAACAATTTAAGGCGTACATTATGAAAACTTTTAAAAAATCTCTGTTTATTTTCGCCATTATCGTTACGTTATTACTGGCAGGCTGCAAAGCAGCTAATTACACCGTCAACACGGCATTGCTGGTGACTTCGGTGGGGCAGCTAAGCACTGAGCTGGACGCGATCAGTAAGAGCATGGCGGCCAATCTGGATACCTTTAGCACAGGGGAGCAGGCTCGTTTGCTTATACTAAACCAGCAGTTGCACACCTTACGGGATACGGCTCAGGCTATTATTGACCGACATGGCGATATAAAAACCGTATTAATTCAAGCGGATGAGCTTAAAACGTTATTTACCCAGGGCAAACTGGCCTATCTGGAAGCGCGATTTATCATTGAGCCGGGGCTTGAGCAGTTGCCACCTGCATTACAGGCCGATTTACGGGTGTTTGATCGCAACGCCAAACAGCTCAGCCAGTCGCTTGCTACCCTGCTGGCCATACCCGGAGCAGACGTTACCATGGCTATCTCGGATGTGCTGCTACTGGGCGCAACCGCTGCACGTTTAACCCGATTAGCTATCTAGTTACATTATGGATGATTTAGACAGAGCCAAAGAGCTGGAGATGCACCAGCGTCAGGTAGCCATCAACAACACTTTAAATGCTGAAACCCTGCCCTCACAGTTAAAAGATGAAAAAGGTCGGGTTATTTGCCTGGAGTGTGGCGTGTTAATCCCCGCTGGCAGACTCAAAGCCAAACCAAAAGCCGTACATTGCATCGATTGCCGCTATGCGCTAGAACAAAAACAGAAACAATATAAAAACAAAAGGTAGAGACAACATGGGAGATATTAACTGGGTAGTAAAAGTATCGGTAAGCGTGGCAGTGCTGGGGCTGGCGTGGACTGTTGTGCGCTATTTAATTGAGCGTCATAGTAAAGCTATATATCACGCGATTAAAAACAACAAAGAGGATGCCATGCAGCGCTTTAGCCAGCTTGAGCATGAGCAAAAAAGCAATGAGAAACTCATTTTAGAAACCCGCGACGATCTGCACATGAACTATGTCAGAAACGAGGATCTCGACAAAAGCATTAGTGAGTTTAAGCATTTGATAGGCAAAGCCATCGACCAGATAACCAGTATTAGCCGTGACTTAAATCAACTGATTGGAGAAATCAGCGTACACCGCAGGAAAGACGACAAATCCCAATGAGCAAACATAAAGAAAAACTGAGACGACTACGTATCCTGCAAATTTTGGCGCGTTATCAACCGCTGCCATTGGGTGAGCGTGCCCTGTTAAACCTGCTACAAAATGACGTGGAGCTAAAACCGACAATTGAAAAAGTCCGCACCAGCCTGCGCTATCTGGCCAGTTGGCAGTTAGTTGACTTAATCGAAGTCGATCACGTTAACTGGCTGGCGGCGGCAATCAGTAAAGGAGGGGTTGACTGGTTGTGCTCTGGCGTGGATCACAATCTTGAAATACATAACCCGGATTATCGCCCACCTGAAATACCTGCTGCTTACAATGGCCGCAACAGTGCGGTTAATCAGCTACCGATAGAAGCCCGTGCCTGGATAGACGATCAGCTGATTACCGGTAATTTTAGTGGTTACCAGGCTTTGGTTGATATGCTCAATGCCCAGGGTTTGATTATCAGCCGTTCCAGCCTTGGACGCTATGCCAAAAAGCTGAAAGACAAGGTCGCCAAATACAAAGAAAAAGCCGAAATGGTGAAAAGTCTGGCATTTGTGTTTGAAGACGACGCGCCTGCGATTATGCAGGGCGCTATGGGTACGGCGGTGACGGCTGTGCTTGATGCCATTGAAGACGGCGAATACAGTGCGGACAAAGAAAGCCTGTCCAGCCTGGTGAAAGCCCTGCCGGGTTTAGGTCGCGGTCTGCAACAGGCTGAAAAACACAAAATAGAACAACAGGCGCGGCGTGATGCGTTATCCCGGGCGAAAGATGAGGGCACGCAAATTATTCAGTCAATGGGGCTGGATGATAGCCAGGTGAAGATCTGGCGTGAGAAGTTTTTGATCGGTAGATAAATAGAGACGTTGCATGCAACGTCTCTACGGTAACGAATAATGAAAACATTAAAAGATACGGTCCGCACTATCGACTGGGACGAGCTACCCGCTGCTGCCAGAGAAATACCGGACAACCTGAACCTGCTGGATGTTGGCCTGCTGATGAAACATCAGGCTGAGTGGATTAGTATTGATAAGGATATTAAAGTCGCCAGTAAGGGCAGACGTACCGGCATCACCTTTGCCGAAGCCCATGATGGCACCATTACCGCAGCCAGTCGAAAGTCGGCTGGCGGTAATAATGTGTATTACATTGGTGATACCAAAGACAAAGGCCTGGAATTTATTGGTTATTGCGCCAAATTTGCGCGTTTAATTGCCCAGGCGCAAGGCACCGGGGTGTCGGATATCGAGCAGTTTTTATTTGAAGACCAGGACGCTGAGGGTAATAGCAAACAGATTACCAGTTACCGTATCCGCTTTTCATCGGGCTTTCATATTGTTGCTTTGTCGTCTAACCCTGCCAACATTCGCGGTTTGCAGGGCATTGTGGTAATTGACGAGGCCGCGTTTCACCAAAAAGTAGACGCAGTTATTGAGTCTGCCACTGCATTGCTAATATGGGGTGGCAAGATTCGCATCATCTCCACTCACAACGGCAAGTCCAACCCGTTTAATCAACTTATTAAAGATATCGAAGCCGGACAATACGGTGAGGATGCGGTGGTGTATAAAGTCACCTTTGATAATGCGGTGGAAAACGGACTGTATGAACGTGTGTGTTTTATGGCAGGCGACAAGCCCACTGCCAGCGGTAAAAAGAAATGGTATAACCGCATTCGCAATGCCTATGGCCCCAGAAAATCAGCCATGAGAGAAGAACTGGATGCCATTCCTCGTGACGGCTCCGGCGTTGCCATCCCCGGTATATGGGTGGAAAACGCAATGCCAGAAGAGCGTCCGGTATTGCGCTTAGCTCTGCCGGATGATTTTGCCGAAAAACCGGAAAGGGAGCGCAAAGACTGGGCGGATCACTGGATTAAACGCAATTTAAATCCGGTTTTAGAGACCCTTAAACAAGACCGCCAGCATGTGTTTGGTATGGACTTTGCCCGTCACCGGCATTTTAGTGTGATCTTTCCGGCTTATATCACGCAACAATTAAAACGCATCGTGCCGTTTGCTATTGAGCTGCACAACGTGCCGACACGCCAGCAGGAGCAGATTTTATGGGCAATGATCGAAGGCCTGCCAAACTTTCGCAGTGGAGCCATGGATGCCACCGGCCCCGGACAAACCATTGCCGAATACACTGCTGACAAATTTGGACGCTATCGTATCCACCAGGTGAGTTTGTCACGGCGTTGGTATGCCGACGAAATGCGGGCTTATGTGGATGCCTTTGAAGACGGTGCTATCGAATTACCCAAAGACATCAACATTTTAGAAGATCATCGTGCGGTGGAACTGGTTGACGGTATTCCGATGATACCCAAACTGGAAAGCCGGGATTTAAAAGAGCCTGATTTAATAAGACATGGTGACTCTGCCATTACCGGCGCATTAATGTGGTTTGCCTCGGTTAACCGCGCCAGTGCGATTGCTTTTGAGGCTGCGCCATCAAAACAAAGCTGCTGGGACGAAGCTGACAATAACGACAACGACTACAGTATAGGTAAAAATGGAGGATGGTAGTTAATTACGAATTACTAATTACAAATCATTAAAAACTAATTATGATTAAATCAAAAATTTTAGATCACACCGGGCGGCCTTTTAAGGTTGGCGAATTAAGCGGTGAGTCGCAAACCTCCCGCATTGGTGCGCTGCATAATGAGTTTGCTCACCATCCCTCACGGGGTTTAACGCCGGGTCGCCTTGCCAGTATTTTACAAAATGCCGAGCGCGGTTTGTTGTTGGATCAATGCAACCTGTATGCCGACATAGAAGAAAAGGACGGCCATGTGTTTGCCGAGATGGGCAAGCGCAAACGTGCCCTGCTGGGCTTAAACTGGGATATACGTCCACCTCGCAACGCCACAGCAAGTGAACAAAAAGCCGCTGACCTGGCAAAAGAGATTATTGGCGACATTGCTAATTTTGAAGACGTGTTGCTGGATATGGCCGATGCCATCGGTTATGCCTACTCGAATTTAGAAATGCGCTGGCAGCAAATCGGTAAAGAATGGCTTCCGTCAAATATAGATCACCGTCCGCCCGCCTGGTTTAATGTATTAAAAACCGACCGCGATCAATTACGCCTGCGCGACGGCAGTATGGATGGGGCTGAGTTACAACCATTTACCTGGATAAGCCACATTCACAAATCCACCTCCGGTTTTTTACCGCGTGCCGGTTTGCACCGGGTATTAGCCTGGCCGTTTCTGTTTAAAAACTATTCAGTGCGGGATTTAGCCGAGTTTTTAGAAATCTATGGCCTGCCATTACGTTTAGGCACCTACCCCACCGGCTCAGGCGACGATGAAAAAGCCACCTTATTACGTGCAGTCACCACCATTGGCCACAATGCTGCCGGTATTATTCCTGAAGGCATGATGATTGACTTTAAAGATGCCGCCAAGGGAGCCAGTGATCCGTTTATGGCAATGATTAACTGGTGCGAAAAAACCCAGTCCAAGGCTATTTTAGGCGGCACCCTGACTTCTCAGGCAGACGGTGCCAGCTCCACCAATGCACTGGGTAACGTGCATAACGAAGTACGCCACGAACTGCTTAAATCGGATGCTATACAGGTTGCCCGTACCTTAACCCGTGATTTAGTCTACCCCATTGTATTATTAAACAGTGGCGGTATCGACAGCCTGCGGCGTTGTCCGCAGTTTGTGTTTGACACTAAAGAGCCGGAAGATTTAAAACTGTATTCAGAAGCCCTGCCTGCCCTTGCCAATGCCGGGGCAAAAATACCAGTGGCCTGGGTCAATAAAAAACTGGGCATACCAGAACCGGAGGAAGGGGAGGAAGTGTTGGGGTTTGCTGTTGAGATGGTTAATGAAAACAAGGCAGCCCCCAATGCAGATGCCGCACTGAAATCAACTTGCCCACATTGCGCCCAGGCGGCACTGAAAGGTGAGCAGCCGGATGATGTAGCGGATACCCTGGCAAAACAGCTGGACGAAACCACAAACGATGCAATGACCGGTTTGATTAATGAGGTAAAAAAACTGGTGGAAAGTAGTGAGTCGTTTGATGAGCTACAGGAAAAGCTACTGGATGCCTACAGCAAAATGGACGTAGACGAACTGGCGTTAATTATGCAACAGGGGTTTGCTACTGCCCAGCTGACTGGACGATTTGAGATTGACGAGGGCGAATAATGACTGATGTCATCAACAAGCCTTTTACAGAACAGCTGGCGTTTTTTCGGGATAAAATTCGACTGCCCACCGCCACCTGGACAGATTTGTGGCAGGGTGAACACGCCCGTGCTTTTGTCGTGGCCGGTGCCATTAAAGATGATTTGCTGCTGGATTTTCAGCAAGCTATTGATAGTTCCATGATGCAGGGCACAGGTTATAAAGCGTTTCGAGCCAACTTTGACAGCATCGTAAAAAAACATGGCTGGAGTTATAACGGCGGTGCAGGCTGGCGTTCACGGGTGATTTACAACACCAATATGCAAACCGCCTATATGGCCGGTCGCTTCAAACAAATGGATTCTATTACGCATTTAAACCCGTACTGGCAATATAAACACTCAGGTTTTGTGCTTAACCCGCGCAAGCAGCATGTTGCCTGGAGTGGCATGGTACTGAGACATGATGACCCGTGGTGGCGTACCCACTACCCGCCAAATGGCTGGGGCTGTCGCTGTAAGGTTTACTCGCTGGGTGAACGAGGTATGGAACGACTGGGAAAAACCTCTGTAGACAAAGCGCCCGAGATGAATTACCAGGACAAGCTTATTGGCAAGCGTGGCCCCAACCCGCGTATTGTCAAAGTGCCTGACGGTATTGATGCGGGTTGGGATTATAATGTGGGTGAGGCATCGGTAGGTAAGAAGCTGTCACAGGAAAAATGGAACGAATGGAACAGCGTGAAAAATAAAGGCTGGAAGCCTAAACAAAGCACTGACTGGAAAAGCTATGACCGACCACAAAGGCTAACCGCGACGGTCTCAATGTTGCTAGGTAAGCGCATGAAAGATGCGGCAGAAATAGAACAATACTTAATAAAAGAATTTAATGGTGCAGAAAAAATATTTAACGCACATGGCTTTCCCGTCAAACTGAATGCGGCTTTTTTAGCCGATCACTTAAAAAAAGATATTGATCGAACGCCTTATTTACCCTGGTTGTTAGAATCTCTTCAGCGTCCCGATGAAATCTGGCTGTTATTTGAACAACACCAGGGAACAGGAAAATACCGATTAAGAACACGGTTTATTAAAATGGTTAATAAACGAGATAGCGATAAAGCGATGACGGTGGTGCTCGATGCGAACAAGGCAAACATGGTGGGTTTGACCTTTATACCCAAAACCAGAACATCAGGAATAAATTCTGGTAGAAAAGGCAGGTTGATGTACGCCAAAGATTAGTATCAACACCGCCTCTGCATAGGCGGTGGATTCTTCAAAAGAGCGCATGGAATGCAGTCCCGCTCTTTTGCCCGAAGCTAAATTGTACATTATGATGTGTCGTATTACAAAGGATTATGCGTTTAGCGTGGCAATGAGAGAAAATAAATAATGAGCGACTTTGAAATCAATGTTAATTACGACGATAAAAAAGTACAGGCGGCTTTTGACCGGTTAATAAAAACGGGCGATGACATGGAGCCGGTTTTTACTGCCATCGGTGAATATTTGTTACCCAGACATGAAAGCTTCTGGGATGAGGGCGTTGCCCCTGATGGTACATTATGGGCAAATCTTTACCCTGAGACCTGGGCGAGAAAAAAACACCCTAAAATATTATTTGAAGAACCAGAAATGCTAACCCGAGCCGCTTTTAATGCCACCGCTAATTCGCTGGAACTGGTGATACCGGATGAAAAAGCCGTACACCATCATTACGGTACAGAATTTATGCCAGCACGTGAATTATTAGGTATAAACCAGATCGACGAACAGAAAATTGCCGACATCATTGAGGGTTTTATTGAAGCTGCCTGGCAGGACTAAAAAACACAGCCGTCTAAATCGCGTTTTAAGGCATTTCATCATTAAACCCTGACCAACATACCTAAGCTCCTGCAAAGATTCACCAGTCGCCTGTTAAACTAGAGTTGAAAGACGTTACAGAGGCGCTTGATTAAAAATAGACATAACAGGCTGCGTTTTGCTACTCTTGAGATATAAACAAGGTGTTTTCGTTGTTATTTTTTTAAATTAAGACCAAAACGCCCCTTTCTGGAACACCCTTCCGAGTCACTAACTGTTACCTCCCCTCTAAGATGGCCTCATGTACGGTCATCCATCCAGAAAACCCGCTGAAAAACCTAATCATGCTGCCAGCATTGCTGTTGCCGCCTGTACGTTTTCGCTGACGGCAACCGGTGAGATTCAGCTGACCCCTGCGGGTAACTTTTCTGCCCGTGACGGTCGCCCTTACGGGATTGATGCGTGGGTAGTAACCGATGAAACAGCAAAGCCTGTTCTGGCGGCACTAGCGGCACACAAAGACCGTATCGTTATTGATTACGAACACCAGACCCTTTATAGCGATAAAAACGGCCAGCCTGCACCAGCGGCTGGCTGGTTTAATGGCAGTGATGTGGTTTATCGAAGTGGTCAGGGGTTTTTCGTTACCCCCGAATGGACCGCTGCCGCTAAAACACATATAGAGAAAGGCGAATACAAATATTTTAGCCCGGTCATTAAATACAATAAAAAAACTGGCCAATTGCTCGATATTGTCATGGGCGCACTGACTAATTACGCCGCCATCGATGGCATGGCTGAAATTGAATTCCTGGCTGCGGCTAAGTTTGATTTTTCCCAGGGCAATCCACTTAACAATAATCCAGCTAACAATCAACAGGAGAATCCAATGGATGAAAAATTAAAAACATTACTCGGTCTTGAGAAAGACGCGAGCGATGAAGACGTGCTGGCAGCTTTGAAAGCTGTCCTGACAAAAGCTGAAGCGTCTGATAACGCTATCGCGGCTGCCAAAGCAGAAACGCCCTCAGACACACTGGATGCAATGAAAGTATTGCAAACCCAGCTGGCGGCATTAAAAACCCAGATTAATGATAACGAGGTTGCTGATCTGGTCGATGTAGCGCTGTCTGATGGCCGTTTACTGGCCGACCAGGAAGTGTGGGCAACAAACCTGGGGCAAAGTGACCTGGTTTCGTTAAAAAGTTACCTTGCTGCCACACAGCCGATTGCCGCCTTAAAAGGCAGCCAGACCAACGGCAAACAACCTGCCGGTAGCGAAACCGAAACCCTTGACGACGCTGCCCTGGCAGTGTGCAAACAGATGGGTATTGATCCCGCTGATTATAAAAAAACACTACAGGAGACTGAATAATGCCTTTAACCAATGATCGCAACACCCCGGTTCGCACTGGTGACACTTACGCTGATCCGGTGGCCGCCGCCACTAAAATCTTTGCCGGTTCGCTGGTGTGCCTGGATGCGGCTGGCAATGCCGTGCCCGGCTCGGTATCAACCACGCTGACTGCCCGAGGTCGTGCTGATGAAATGGTTGATAACACTGGCGTGGCTGGTGCGCTAACCGTTAACAACCGCCCTGGCATTTTCAAATTTGTCAACGATGGCAGCATTGCCCGTGCAGATATTGGCGGCAGCGCTTATATCGTTGATGACGAAACCGTGGCAGATAACAACGGCACCAGCACCCGATCAATAGCCGGTGTGATTAAAGACGTGGATGCCGATGGTGTTTGGGTACAAATCGGTTAATTGCAAAATAAATAATATCAGGAGAACACTATGTTAGTAAATAAATCCAGCGTCCAGTCCATTTTTACCGGGCTTAAAACCATCTTTAACAACAGTTTGAAAGCCCAGCCCGGCAACTGGCAGGCAACCGCCATGGAGGTGCTGTCTACCGGTAAATCAGAGGACTACGCATGGTTGAGCCGTTTCCCGATGATGCGCAAATGGGTCGGTGACAAACACGTAAAAGCGTTGGCAGCAGGCAAATACACTGCTATTAACGAAGACTGGGAAACTACTATTGCGGTTGATCGTAACGATATTGAAGACGATCACCTGGGCATCTACAACACGCAGGCGCAAATGGCGGGTGATAGTGCTGCCGAGTTGCACGACATTATTGTCGATAGCTTAAAAAATGGCGCGTTTGCTCAGACCGGTATCGATGGTCAGTATTTTTATGATACCGATCACGACGTAAATGGTGCCTCAGTGAGCAATAAAGGCACTAAAAAGCTCAATGGTGCAACCCCGGTTAAAGCCGCTGAAAGTTATGGCGCTGCACGTGTCTCGGTGATGGAATTTAAAGATAAAGAAGGCATGCCTCTGCGTCTGATACCGGATACTTTAGAAGTGCCACCTGCGTTAGAAGCGGCTGGCCGCAAGTTGCTAGAAGCGGATAAGTTGGACGATAATAGCCCCAACCCTTACAAAGGCACAGCAAAACTGATGGTTAACCCCGCATTGAGCGACCCTGATGCCTGGTTCCTGCACGTAACGACCAAAGCGGTGAAACCCTTTATTGTGCAAATGCGAAAACGTCCGGTATTTGTCTCGCAAACCAGCCTGGAGAACGATGACGTATTCAATCGCCGTGAGTACAAGTTTGGCGCTGAAGCACGTGCCACTGGTGTTTATGGCTTCTGGCAATTGAGCTTTGGCTCTGACGGCACAGTAGTGTAAAGCCAGGCTGTAACAGTTAACCGACCTCGTTCCCACGCACTGCGTGGGAACGCATTACTAACTTACAGATAAACGCGGAGACGCAAGATGTCAAAAATCAGTATTACCGTTAAACAGCCAGGCTTTCGTCGTGCCGGCCGTGCCTGGACTGGCACCACGGTTATCGAACGTAGTGAACTAAGCGATGCGCAATACAACGCGCTGTCAAATGATCCAATGTTTGATATTGAAGAACACCAGGACGCGAATGATAACGACCCGATTATCAATGAACTGCAAAACGCCATCAAACAGCTAGACCCTGAAGATAGCGCACTGTGGACCAGTCGCGGTAAACCTGAACTTAAAATATTGCAGCAAATCACCGGCATTAACATCACCGCTAAACAGCGTGATGCCGCCTTTACACTGCTTAAAGCTGAAAAATAATGCCGTATTGCACACAACAGGATTTGATTGAACGTTTTGGCGAGCAGGAGCTGATCGAGCTGACCGATGAACACGGTGTCGGTGAGATAAACGCTACTCAGATCAACCGTGCTATCGAAGACGCTGACGGCCTGATTGATGGCTATCTGACGGCCAGCCGTTATGACATGCCTTTGATCGAGCAATTTAGCGTACTAACCCGTGTCGCCTGCAATCTTGTGCGGCACGATCTGTACGATGTACCACCAGAACATATTGTAAAGCGATACGAGTCAGCGGTGGCGTTTTTGCGTGATGTCAGCACCGGCAAAGTTAGTCTTGGTGTTAAAGCCGATGGCAGTAAACCATCGGTTAGTGACAATGCCAGCATGCAAACCAGCGGCTCTGTGTTTGGCCGTGATGATAGTGGGTTTTTGTGATGGCAGCATTAGTCCTTAAACAGGACGGCAGCGGTAATCACACCACTCTGGCCGCTGCATTATCCGCAGCAGTTGCAGGTGACGTGCTTAGCATCGAGGGATCGTGGTCTGTAGCAGATACGGCAAGTTGCGTTATTGCTGATGACAATATTACGATTGTTGCCGTAGGCGATTCAAGGCACCACGGCTTTGTTGATAATGCGCTGCACTATCGACTTGAAGTTGCAGACGGGGCGCATTGCATCACGGTCAACAATACAGGTTGTGTGATTGATGGTCTGGTCATCAAACAGGATGCAGCGGGTAGCTCTGATGAAGCGATACGAATGGCTGCAAACAATGGCGTGTTAACTGTCAGAAATGCGCTGGCTTATGCAAACGGCGGCATATCTCAACAGGATGGTATTTATGCAGGCGGTATTAACTGCACTGTCAATGTAGAAAATAGCGTGTTTTGGGGATGGGGTCGTGGTGCATTACATGCGCAGCCGTATTTATCTGACAACGTTACGCAAACGTGGAATATAAACACTTGCACACTCTATGATAACGGTGACGACTGGAACGGCAGAGGCGGCGGTATTGTTGTACGCGCTGATAAGGCAACTATCACGGTCAATATCAATGCGTTTAATGTTATATCGATTAACCCGAATGTAAAATCAAGCACAGATTTAGGCGGCAGTGTAGATGTATCTGAGGATTTTTCAGAGAAGGTGGCAAATGCACCAACGATCAACTGGAATATACATAACTGTATCGACTGGGACGGTACAATATCATTACGCGACCCTGCTGCTGTTGGTGCATTAACAAACATAACAGCGGTTGATGTAGATTCAGGTGCAGGCAATTTTGTTGTATTTAATGACATTACTACAGCACCGTTTGATTTACGTCTACAGGATTTAGGTAACGCTAAAAACAATGCACAGGATGCACACACCACAACTACTGGCGCAGGGCTTGCCATGCCTGCTGCTGATATTTTTGGTACAACGCGGCCACAGGGCACGAATTACGATATAGGCGGGTTTGAAATAATCAATGCGACATTATCGGCTGTAACAAATGATTTGGCAGCCCAGTGGTCAACAAAAAACAACATCATTGCCAACAGCGATTTAAAACACAGCCTTCAACAAAATATTAGCAATGATTTAGATAGCCGATGGGCGTTACTGAGCCGCGTCACGTCTGACATTAATCTACAATCTCAAATCGTAAAGGCAGTGCAAAGCGATACCCATCTGGCCTGGCAGTTATTAAATAACGCAACCAGTGATACTGCGTTAGCGTGGCAAACGCTAGCACAGATAGCCGCTGATTTAAGCCTGCACTGGCTGTCGCAAACAAACATCACCGCTGATATTTATTTACCGCACAACACACAGCAGTTAGTCGAGGGTGATTTATCGCTACATTGGCCGCTATTAAGCAGCGTCACCAATGACCTGACTTTACAGGTGCAAATTGTAAAAGCAGTGCAAAACGATTTACAAATGGCGTGGGGTTTGCTCAATCAAGTCACTACTGATACTGCGCTCGCATGGCAAACATTAAACAGCATTGCCTCTGATTTAAATGCTCAGTGGCGAAGGCGTGAAAATATTAACCCGTCTTTATCGCTGTTTTGGGATGTGCAGTCGGCTTTAGCCAGCGTCACTAAAGATTTAAACCTGCAGGCATCAATCTATCAGGCAGTGCAAAGCGATACCCAGCTGGCCTGGCAATTATTAAATAACGCAACCAGTGATACTGCGTTAGCGTGGAACACGTTTAATGCGTTAACAGCCGCGCTGCAAACACCGTGGCAAATTGTTGAAAAGGTGAATCAGCAGGTATCGTTTAACTGGGATTTAAAACAGTCAATTATTGCCGCGTTAGACAGCCACTGGTCAGTGTTGCAGTCAGTATCAAGCGAGATCAATTTAAAAGCCAGCATTGCAGTCATGGTGATTGCTGAATTAGACGTGCAACAAGCCATTGCAAACAACGCAATAGCAGACACCGGCTTGCGCTGGGATGCCTATGCTCTAACAGAAAACAGCTTAACGCTGGACTGGAGCGTGGGCGGGTTTTCATTGGCGCAAATAACCATTATCAACATCAACCCAGAGCAGCGCGTGACCAACATCAACCCAGAGCAGCGCGTGATGCTCGCTCATCATTAACAGGAGAATATCATGCCAATTATTGCAGCAGACATTACTTTTCAATTATCCGGCGGCGGTGTCAATGCCGACCCCAGTGCCGCGCTTGGCGGCGCAATCAGCAGCACCGCTATTGTTGACGCTGCATTGCATAATTTATTTGATGTTGTCTCTGGTGATGAGTCGTTTTCAGGTGATGCAGAATACCGCTGTCTGTACGTCAAGAACACCCACGCCACGCTGACATATCAAAACGCCAAAATCTGGGTAGAAACCGAAACAACCAGCGCCGACTCAGACGAGTTAATAGGTCTGGGCAGCAGTGCGGTAAATGGTCTTGAGCAAACCGTCGTAGACGAAAGCACCGCGCCTACAGGGGTGGCGTTTACCCAGTCAAATCTTGAGGCGGGCGCGTTAGCGATTGGTGATATACCTGCAGGCCATCACAAAGCGGTATGGATGCGTCGAGATATTACAGCAGGTGCGGCAGCAGTGAATAACGATAGCAGTGTTTTACGTGTTAAAGGCGAAACAGCTGCTTAAGCATGATTAGAAAAGCCCCGCCAAAGCACCCTGACAGCAGCAAATGGTATTTTTTGCAATGGAGCAGCAAAGAGCTGCAGAACGCAAGCATTACCAGTAGCGTCTGGGTGTTGCCTGCGGACATTGTTGCCGAGCAGGAATCGGTTGTTGATTTGCTGGTTGGGGTGCGTTTATCAGGTGGCGTGCTTGAATCGGATTATGACGTGGTTAATAAAATAACAACCAGTGTTGGCGAAAACATTCAGGTCACGATGCGGCTACGTATCCGGGCAACAGGCCATTAATCATGCTGAATTTAACGCTATGGCAAACAAAATTAGATATCGCCAATACCGATTTAAAAAAAGT
>CAZALW010000026.1:0-17553 GCA_964485705.1 uncultured Thiotrichaceae bacterium | reverse complement strand
ATCACCCAAAGTGCAGTGTACTAAACCGTATAGTATGAAGCTCCAGTCACCTTCATGCCAGACCGTGTAGAGCGGAAACTGTGCAATCTCCCATAATAATTGAAGCGGCAGTGACAGTACTATCAACATATATTCCGGTGTCTTTTTCCAGGAGTGGATTTTCCTGAGAGAAACATTTTCTTTTGGCCTCTTGTTAATGGATGGAGTGAGGATGAAGAAATGAATAATAAATAACAGGAAAAAGAACACTAGCAACACAAATAGCCCTATTTCAAGCAATTCAAACCAGTTGAAGTGAACATATGGATGCATCGAGGAGTTCATCATGATGGAAGCCTAAAGTTTAATGAATATTCAAACAAGATATTCTTATGTATAAATTATCGGTGTTAGTTTATTTCCCAGTCAATGACAAACTGTTCGATTGACTCGATAAAATCAGCATCGTGTGTTTTTTTATTTATTGTGCAGTGAATCGTTATTTCACTGTTTGCTTCATCGCAGGTAATCGTCCATGCCAGCGAGTTTGGGCAATGCGGTAGCGTGAAGCGGACGCCATAATCAAGTTCTTCACGGTTAACTTCAAATTCTCCCCAGACGCAGTAAATTATGCCGTTAATATTATTGTCAAAAATTACCGTGTCGATCGAATGGCACAAAGAAGGCAGTTGCGCGACGGTTAGCTGTTTTTTTAGACTACTGACCGATATATCGTTGTTTTTAATTTCAGCAAAAAATTCCACTAATCATTTACTCAATGTCCGAAGATATTGAATAGTAACGTATCATCGGAACATACAATAGTATTCCCGTAGCGCAGGAGATGTATTTGGTGGTTTTACTACCGCACAGATTATAGGTAATGAAGCTTGTGATAGTTAATCATTAGTGCTGACACTATGGCATGAAATAGAAAATATCATGTTATTATCGACAGGGGAACCATCTAACTATTACTTTAACTAAATAATTATGCACAAAAAACGACTAAGACTATTCCTTTTTATTCTAAGCATAGCTAGCTATCAATATTCGTTTGCACACGGTGGTGGAAGCGGTGACAGTTCATATGATTTCGATAAAAGAGATATTGCTGCTGAGCGAGCTGCTGTAAATAAAGCGGCTGAGGAAAAGCAAGATCAAAATGATTGGGCTGATTTTATGAGCGCTGTCAATTCGCCTAAAACCAAAAAAGGCGAAAGTTCTATTGAAGAGCATGGTCATCACGGTAGTGCTGATGCTGAATAGGATTTATCTTCCTATCAAGAATATGGCTATAGACAATAGTTTATAACCTAACTGTATTGTTGCTTTTGAATGCTAGTTGCCAATTGATAAAACACATCAAAACCGCCTTTATGGCCAGAAATCGCCATAATCTTTGTATTTTCTAATACTGTTTAATATTGATTATTACTAAAAATAATAAGCGTATTTCCTTGACCTGGAGTCAGCTCCAGGGTGTAAGCTAAGTATTAAATTAAATAATTATCCTAATAATTGAACCTGGAGTTAACTCTAGGGTGTCAATAGAGGTGAATATTATTGATTTCATTGTTTAGCGAGGCACATTATGATAAAAGTCGAAGTTTTTACAGCACCGGGGTGCGGTAAGTGCGGAAAAGCTAAGGATGAGCTTGAAATCATTGTCAATCAGTTGGGCAACACAAAATTTGAGTGGCGTGAAGTTAACATCCTGCAGGAAATGGATTATGCAATTGAGTTAGGTGTGTTATCAACACCGTCTATTGCTATCAACGGTGAGCTTGTCTTTACCGCCTTGCCTTCAGCAAAGCAGTTACTACTGGCGTTAGAAAATAGTATGGAAAGCCTAAACTGATGGAAGGCTTATTACTATTAACTGCAGTAACACTGGGTGTACTCGCGTTTTTCGAACCATGTACCATTGCCACACATACTCTTTTTGCTGTGCGTGCACATCAAAAAAGTTTACCTACACGCATGGTGGATATTGCTTTAATCTGGGTCTCGCGAAGTTTCTTGTTGGTAATATTATTTGTGGTCGCAACGTTATTAACTGATGCACCTGAAGTTAATGCCATTACTGCTAGTGTTGTTCTTACTGTAATGGCTTCTGTATATCTAATTTCCCGCAAGGTTTACATTCCTGTGCCGCACCTGGAATTCTTTCGTTTGCTGCCTTTTTCATCCAGATTGCCTGATTCCGTCAAACTTGGGTTGACAGCTCCTGCTTGCACCTTGCCTCTGTTGGTCATTTTAATTGTGTTGGTGGTATCAGTTAATTCATTACCCATGGCAATATACTCTGCACTATTATTTGCCACGCTTTTCAACGTACCCATACTTATTGCTGCTATTACCGGCATCAACGAATCTGGAAAAGATTTTCTCAGCAAAGCAGCTAATGGCACACCATACCTGACCGCAGTGCTGTTGTTCAGTGCAACCGCCTACCTGTTACTTCCAGAAATTAATTTGGACAGGCAGTCACTGGAAGTGACTCTGCAACATGCTAGTTTTGCAGGCATAGGTATCGCTTTTGTGGCCGGTTTTGTCTTCAGTTTTAATCCGGTTTCTTTTGCTTCGATCCCCGTGGTGCTGGCTTATGTTACACGGGCGCATGAAAAGCAGCAGGCGTTAAGTCTGGGTGGCGCGTTTGTTGTTGGCCTCATTTTAACGCACGTTGCTCTTGGTATGGTCGCAGCGATGGGAGGTGAATGGGTCAAAGCGGTAATGGGGCGACAGTGGGGATTGATTCTTGGGCCATTATTAATTATTTTAGGTTTGATGTGGCCAGGCTGGTTAAAACTCCGGTTGCCGTGGATTTCTATGCGCGGGAAAAAAGTGACAGGTCACTGGGGCGCTTTTCTACTAGCAATCCCATTTTCTGTGGCTATCTGTCCGTTTTGTGCACCCGCATTGTTAGTGACGTTAACGGCCAGTGCCGCAGTCGGTTCTGTGTTCTTTGGTGCAACTTTGTTGCTGGCATTTGCCGTAGGGCGTAGTATCCCCATATTGCTTGGCGCCTGGAGTGTAGGCTGGCTCGAATCGTTACAGGTTGTAAGCAAGCATCATCGAGGGTTTGAAATGATTGGTGGCATCGTACTCATCCTGACCGGTTTATACATGTTAAATGAATATTTATTCATTATCTAATATTTAGATGTTTTAACAGGATAAAACTAGTGCTAGTAAAAGAAAATAAAGCTCAGACTTATAAGATCAGTGATGTCTCTGAGAAAACAGGACTTAGTGTGGATACGTTACGTTATTACGAAAAGATCGGTTTGTTAAAAAACATCAACCGTGTCTCTTCCGGTGTTCGCTCATACAACGAGCAAGACCTATCCCGTATTCGTTTCATTCAGCGTGCTAAAACCATGAATTTTTCACTGGATGAAATAGCAAAGTTATTACAGATGCGTGAAAATCCGGGTCGTGCCAAAAAGAGTGTACGTCAACTTACGCAAGAAAAGCTGGCGGAAGTCGAGGACCATCTAAAGACTCTCAGTACCTTACAGAAAGAATTAACCTTGCTAATCAATCTTTGCGCAGGATCGAAAGATGGCTGCCCGATCATTGATGATATAAACCGGAAACCTTAACTGGTAAATTCATTCTTCCGTCAGATTTTTTCACGTTTTCAATTATGTAAATCAAATATCAGTATTTTCAGCCACATCAAGAGCATCGTCTAGTTCGACACCAAGATAACGTACTGTACTATCTAAACTGCTGTGTCCTAACAGTAATTGGATGGCTCTAATGTTCTTGGTTTTTTGATAGATCATAGACACTTTGGTGCGTCGTATTGAATGCGTAGCGTACTCATAAGGATCTAGACCAATTTCCACGAACCAAGTTTTTAACAGTCGAGCATATTGTCGAGTTGTTATATGATCAGATTGATGAAATCTGCTTTTAAACAAATAGTCAGTGCCTGATAGATTTTGACTCTTTATTAATTCAGAAAGTGAATTACGCGTCTGCTTGGTGATTTCAAACTGAACGGGCTTCTTGGTCTTCATTTGCATGACCGTACTACGTTTTGCTATTCGTGTTCCATGTGCGACATCGCTCACCTTGATTTTAACCAAATCGCAGCTTCTTAACTTACTATCGAGTGCCAGATTAAAGAGAGCGAGGTCACGTATTTTATGGGCAATTTGTAATCGAATTCGAATAGCCCAGACCTCATTGAGTTTTAGTGGTGGTTTCTGCCCAGTGAGCTTGCCTTTGTTCCAGGGGGTACGGTGTGGCTTATCGTGTGTTAGATATAACATGATGGTTCTCCATATTGGTGAGGGGAACCTATTAATTTTAATGAAAAAGGTGTTAATTAGTAGGGTAACAGCGAATGTCTCCTTTGGCGGAAAATTTCACTGCTAGAAAAAGTCACTCAAGGTCAGCTTCTGATTGTATTCGGAAGTAAAAATAAAAATTATGTTTATTTGATTCAGTCGCGAACTGGGTAAGCATTAAATTTTTTCAAGTTGCTCACTAGCATCCAGCCAGTCGAGTTCAGCGGTTTCATGTTTTTTATCTAAATCAGTTTTTTCCAGGAGCAGCTGTTGAAGTTTTGTTTTATTGTTTTCGGCATAGATGTCGTTATCCGAGAGTTGCTGGATGATGATGGCGGTTTTTTCTGAAAGTTTTTGCATGCAATCTTCCAGCTGTTTTATTTTTTTTCTTAAAGGTGCGGTTTTTTGTCTTTTTTTCGCTTCCAGCCGTTTTCTCTCTTTGCTGTTGATTTCCTGGCTATCACTGTTGTTGATTGATGTCGTGCTGTTTGAGCGAATGGCATTACGTTCACTTAACCACTTAGGGTATTCGTCGAGACTAAGCGGGAATTCGCTGACTGATTGTTGATCGACTAAAAGTAATTGATCACAGGCTGAATTAAGCAGGTGTCTGTCGTGAGAGACAATGACCATGGCGCCGGAAAATTCCTGTAGCGCTTCTGCTAATGCTTCGCGCATTTCCAAATCAAGATGATTGGTTGGTTCATCAAGTAATAGCAGATTGGGTCTTTGATAGATAAGCATAGCCAGCACTAAGCGTGATTTTTCACCACCGGAAAAGTTCTGTATTTTTGATAAGGCCATGTCGTTAGAAAAACCAAAACGGCCGAGAAAATTTCTTAAATCTGCTTCACGTGCGTTAGCATCAATCTGTTGAAGGTGTTCTATAGGTGAATGCTCATCATGTAATTGTTCTAACTGGTGTTGTGCAAAATAACCAATTTTTGTTTCTTTGGCTAAATGAAACTCGCCGCTCTGAATTTTAAGCTGGTTGGCCAGTACTTTTATGAAGGTTGATTTGCCAGCGCCATTGGGGCCGAGTAAACCAATTCTGTCACCGGGTAATAATTGAAAATCGACATTTTTTAAAATGCAGTTGTTTTCATAACCTGCGCTGACATGATCCATATGCAATAAACTATTTGGAATCTTTTCAGGTTCAAATAAAGAAAAATGAAAAGGGGAGTCGACGTGTGCGGGGGCGATGGTCTGCATACGTTCCAGTGCTTTTAGGCGGCTCTGTGCCTGTTTGGCTTTGGTGGCTTTGGCACGAAAGCGTTCGATATAAGATTCGATGTGTTTTATATTACGTTGTTGTTTGACATATTGTGATTGTTGATTGGCCAGACGTTCTGCGCGTATGCGTTCGAAGGCAGAGTAGTTACCGGTATAAAGTTGTATTGCCTGTTGTTCAAGATGAGCGATGTGGGTGCAGATGTTATTTAAAAAGTCGCGGTCATGAGAAATCAGTAACAGTGTGCCGCGATAAGCCGTCAACCAGGACTCCAGCCAGATGATGGTATCTAAATCGAGATGGTTGGTCGGTTCGTCAAGCAGTAATAAGTCAGAACGGCACATTAGTGCCTGCCCCAGGTTGAGCCGCATTCGCCAGCCACCGGAGAATTCGTTGATGCTTCGCGTTTCGTCGCTGGCGATAAAACCAAGACCGGAAAGTAACTGGCTGGCACGTGAATTTGCGCTGTAACCGTTTATGTTGTCGAGCTGGGTATGCAATGTTGCCAGTAACATACCATCATTATTTTGTTCTGCTTCAATAAGTTTATTTTGTATCTGGCGTAATTCGACATCACCATCGAGGACAAAATCAATAGCGCTTTGACTGCCATCGGGAATTTCCTGGGCAACGTGCGCGATAACCCAGTTATCAGGGTAGAGGCAGTCGCCCGTATCGGCATGAAGCTGCCTGAGTATTAATGAAAAAAGGCTGGATTTACCGGTGCCATTGGCACCGGTAAGCCCGACCTTTTGTGCGGGATGTATTTGAAAGTTGGTTTCTTCAAATAGCAGTTTTACACCGCGTCTGACGCTTAAATTGATTGCCTGTAACATGGGTACGCATTGTAACCTTATGGCCTGCGACATAATACATCTACAACCACCCAATTTTAGAAAATTGTGAACTACTCTCAGATAACCTACTCTCTTTACTATGGTCTGGTACTGGTATATAAATGAGTACTGTAATCAATTTTTATAATCGTCCTTATAATAATATATTAAGGGAAGGTAAAGATGGGATTAATTGCACCTCAAAAACAGCAACAACACCGCGTTGTATCTAACGACAACCTTTTTTCTGGTTATTACCCGTCCTCTTCAAAAAAACAGCACAAAAACCCGCCTGTATTTCATTCTAAAGTCACGCAACTTGATCGCTGGTTAGTCAGGAAAATGGTTGATGTTGTCGGTAACCCGCCAGTACGTATCAGCTTGTGGGATGGCATCGAAGTTACTCCACGGTGTGAAAATCCTGTTGCGACTATGGTCTATTGCGACCGTGGCGCACTGTTCAAAACGATTCTGGATCCCGAGCTGCACTGGGGCGATTTATATTGTTCAGGCAGAGTGATTTTTGAAGGTGACATGGCCAGATTTATGCAAGATATTTTCCTTGGTATCAGTGCTAAAGATAATATAAGCCGGTTAAGAAAAGCAGTGTTATGGTTAGGTCACCGCAGTGTTTTTAATAGTTTTGATCAAGCCAAAGAAAATATTCATCATCATTATGATATTGGCAATGCATTTTACAAACTCTGGCTGGATCAGGAAGTTATGCAATATACCTGTGCCTATTTTCCGCATGACAATATGACGCTGGAGCAGGCACAACTTGCCAAGTTGCATCATGTATGCCGAAAACTGGATTTAAAACCGGGAGATAGCGTCGTTGAAGCAGGTTGTGGCTGGGGAGGCCTTGCTCGATTTATGGCAAAAAATTATGGTGTAAAAGTGACCGCTTATAATATTTCAAAAGAACAGCTTAAATATGCACGCCAATGTGCTGAAGAAGAGGGACTGTCTGAGCAGGTTGAGTTTGTTTTAGATGACTATCGAAACATACGCGGTAAGTTTGATGTGTTTGTATCCGTCGGCATGCTGGAGCATGTCGCCAGGGCTGACTATCAGGAATTAGGACAGGTTATTCATTCGTGTTTGAAAAAAGAAGGCCGTGGCCTAATTCACAGCATTGGTCGTATTGTTTCAGGGCCAATGAATGCGTGGATTGAACGGCGTATTTTCCCCGGTGCCTGTCCGCCAACCTTAAGTGAAATGATGCAAGTTTTTGAACCTAATAATCTGGCGACTTATGATGTTGAAAATATACGTTTACATTATTCAAAAACATTACAGATGTGGAGTGAACGCTTTGAGCAACATAAAGATGAAATTACCGAGATGATGGATGAAGAGTTTGTTAGAGCCTGGTCTTTATATTTGTATGGTTCACTGGCTGCGTTTAATGTGGGTGAGCTACAGGTTTTTCAGGTGGTATTTGGTCATGTGGAAAATAATAGCATACCTCGATCACGTCATTATATTTATGAGGTGGATAAAAAACAGAATGTCCTTTTCATGTGACTTGCAAATAGCAGCTGTTGCATAAAAGCGGAGAAAATAATGCAAAATTACGATATTTTAATTGTTGGTGGTGGGCCGGCTGGTTCTACACTTGCCTATAGTTTGAAAAACAGCGAGTTGAAAGTTGGGCTTTTAGACAAGACAACTTTTCCCAGACCAAAAGTCTGTGCCGGTTGGGTAACGCCTGATGTCATGCGACTGCTGAATGTTAACCTTGTTGATTATGCAAAGAGTCGAGTATTGCAAAAAATCAGTGGTTTTAAAATTAGCCAGCTTGGTCAAAAACAGGTTGAAACCAGTTATACAGGCAAACCGGTGAGTTATGGCATACGTCGTATTGAGTTTGATGATTACCTGTTGCAACGATGCGGTGCAGAGTTCAACCTTGGTGAAGCATTTAAAAAGATGGAAAAGCTCAATGATGCTTCAGATGATTACTGGCTTATCAATGATAAATATAAAGCTAAACTAGTGATTGGTGCTGGTGGGCATTATTGTCCTGTTGCACGCGCTGTTGATGCCAAAGGGGTGAGTGAGTTGGCTGTTGTCGCGCAGGAAGTTGAATTTGAAATGAATGTCTTGCAAAAAAAACACTGCAGCATTAAACAAGAAGTGCCTGAACTGTTTTTTACGCCTGACTTAATGGGTTATGGCTGGGTATTTCGCAAAGGTGATTATTTAAATATTGGTTTGGGGAGAGAAGATAAAAGTAAATTATCCGGGCACGTAAAATCGTTTTGTGATTATTTATCTGCACAGGGAAAAATCCCGCAGGATATTGCAGATAAATATAATGGTCACGCCTATCTATTGTATAACCATGCCAAACGACAGATGGTAGCCGATCATGTTTTGCTGATAGGTGATTCTGCCGGTCTGGCTTATCCGCAAAGTGGAGAAGGCATTCGTCCTGCAGTCGAGTCAGCGATATTTGCGGCTGAAGTCATACGTTTTTGTGAAAAAGATTACAGTAATAATAAATTACAGACTTATAACCTTTTAATGGAGCAACGTTTTGGCAAACGCTTGCCAGAGGCAGAACTAATGGAACGGTTACCTGCATTTATTAAAAAAATATTTGCCAGCCAGTTAATGAAAACGAAGTGGTTTACTAAAAACATTGTGGCGGAGAAATGGTTTTTACAAAACCATCAACCGTCAATGCCAGCGATTAATAAATAGTTGTTAACTTAAAAGATTTTACCGCAGAAACGCAGAGAAAAAACTCTGCGTTTCTGCGGTAAAAAAGTTTTCCTGATTAGCCGTGAGAGCCAGCTATATTTATATTTTCATTGTAAAGCAACAGCTTAACTTGCTACTGTCATCTCGACCCGAGGGAGAGATCTTGAGCTACCGTGGTATAAGATCTCTCCCTCGGGTCGAGATGACAGTAATAAAAATGATTTTATGAACCAAGGTCTTTAAGTTAGGCTGAATGTTATGGCTAATCAGGAAAATTTTTAAAACTTCAGATAAGCACCAACAAAAACACCATCAAAATCTAAATTAGCATCGGTATCTGAAATATCATCAAATTCAAAATTCTGCTTACGGTAACCAGCCTCAACACCAATAAAAAACTCTGTGGTATAAGCGATTTTTGCAGTAATGTCAGAAATACTACTGCCATCAAAAGCCATATAACTAATCTCACCACTAATGATTAAATCAGGCCAGGGTGAACCGCCAACCAGCGCATACAACATCGGTACGGTTTCATCTATAGAGTCTGTTACTGTGTTGCCACCATTGTCGGTAATATTGTAGTCAATGGTTAATTTTCGGATAGTTATACCGAGATCCAGGCTGACGACATTGTCCAGTACTTCATAATAGGCAATCAAATCGGTGGTTTCAATGGTGAAATCATTGCTCACATTCCCTGAGAAGGTTTGTCCATCGAAGGTAAAACTGGTGTTTCCACTTCCAGCGTGATCCATACTGGTATGTATTAAACGAAAATTCGGAATAAGCGGCACAAAATGTTCAAAAGTGGCGAATACATAACCCTGTGATTCACTGCCCCAAAATAAGTTGTCTTCTACATCAACACTTGTGAGGTCGGTTATATTTTTAAAGTTACCGCTTGGTGATTCATTCCAGATGCCGCCACCAATAGATACTGAGAGAAAATCGGCATGAGCCGCCAAAGGTATTGATAATGCGGCAAGGGTTGCTAGTTGTTTTAGTTTCATAGTAATTGCTTTTGCAGGTATTAAGGATTGTTTGTATTTTATCATTTGAGGGAGCATATCAACATGATCCTGATGTGATGAATAGTAGTATAGTGAATAAAGCGTAATGTGAACGCTGTGGCCATTTATTAATCGTTGCACAAGTATTCGCAGTGTGTGCTTTTTAAACTGACGGTAGCATGGGATGCTACCGTCAAGCCTATAGGGATATATTTACGGTGTGTTTCAAAAGTATACACTGCGAATACTTGTGCAACGCTTTATATCACTGAATATTTTTTGCTTAAACCATGACTGTTTTTGGTAAAATGTTTAGTAAAGAACCGCAAACCACACCAACCCGGCAATAACAAAAGCCAGAAATACCGCCGCAGAACCCATATCTTTAGCACGTCCGGATAATGGATGGAGTTCATCACCAAAACGATCAACCGTTGCCTCCAGTGCCGAATTAAGTATTTCCACTAGCAATATAAAAACCAGGCTGGCAATTAAAACAGCTTTGTCAGCATAACTGGAGCCGAAATATAGGGCGACTGGTGTAAGCACCAGTATCAGGCTAAGTTCCTGCCGGAAAGCAGCTTCATGCTGATAGGCGGCTTTAAAACCGAGCCATGAATAGCCTGCGGCATTAATAATACGTGTGATTCCTGTTACGCCTGGTTTTGCCATGTTGGAGTTTTTCGATTATTGGTGAATGGTGGTAAATACTTATTGGAATATTAGTATAGGGCATCTCTATTAATTCTGGATGTGAAGATTGAGATTCAAAATATGTCAGATTGAGGCGCACGATTTTATCAACATGGGCACGTGAGTGAGCTATTGCGAAGATTTGCAACGAAAATATGGCATATTTTGGATTCAAGATTTATATTCATGAATTAATAGAGATGCTCTATAGATAAGTTGTTGATATTAGAACAGTCATTCGGATTATTTCGTGCTTTTTTTGTAAAGCTGTGTTTTTTATGGATTTTATTTTACTGTGATTTCGTCGACTTTTCGACATTCTTTAATATACTTATTGTGGTGTCAGAAGACTGTTTGAGAGTAGTGGTGCCTGGATGCACCGTTATTGAACCTAAGGATGGATTGATAGGGCATTTTTCCAGATGCTCCGTTCATTTTTGTCAAATGGCACAATTGTCTCCCCAAATGAACAAAAATCTAAAAAACCTCATGTCAAATCAGAGGTTTCAAAACTAAAAAAACTTTTCTTTGCTACGGCTTCTGTTCCTGCTCTTGGGCAGCGTCCTGGCTGAAAGGTAGTGCAATTATTATGTACAAAACTGGATGGTGATTATGCTGAGTAAATCAACAAAGATATTGGCAACAATACATTTTTCGGATAATTATTATTTAAAGTCAGGCCTGGCTTTGATGGTTTTTTTCCTGAGTGTTTTGTTTACCACTGTACAGGCGGCTGACGTTACCAAAGAACAGATCAAAGGTCTGGATGAGCAGGTTCAGGATATTAAAAAAGACGTACTGGAATTAACATCAGAATTATCATTGCTGGAAGAGAAATTATTATTTCCTTCTAACACACAAGTTTCTCTGTTTGTTTCACTTGCCGGTGACGAAGACTTTGTGCTTGATTCAATACAAGTAAAACTCAATAATAAAGTTGTCGCACAGCACCTTTATACCTTCAAAGAAATCAAAGCGTTACGCGCTGGAGGCGTGCAACGGCTTTACACCGGTAATATAAAAACCGGAGACCATGCTCTGGTTGCCAGTTTCATAGGTCGTGCAAAGTCGGGTAATGCATATCAGCGTAGTGAAAGTTTTACCGTAACTAAAGCCGTTGGCCCCAAGTTTGTAGAAATACAAATTAGCGGTAGCAGTGCCTCTGACAAAAAAATGTCTTTTAAAGACTGGTAGTTATGTTGCTACGTATTACAACATTATTATCTGTATTTTTATGCAGCATGTCGATGGCGAGCAGCTTAAAAAATGTTGAGCTTCGGGATTTATATTTTGGTGAAGTGCTTTATTACACGCATCAGGGTTTGCACTTTGATGCCCTGTCCCGACTTGATGCTGAACTGTCTCAGTACTATCAACTTGACGAGTCCGAACTTGATCCATTCCATCAACATTTAGGTCAGGCAGAATTTTCTGTTGGTGATATAGAGATGCAGTACCGCATGGATAGTCGTGCCGGTAGAGCCATACAGGCAGTATTAGACAGCAGTGTCGACCTGGCAACTCGTAATCAGGCTGCTTTAGCTCTGGCGCGTTTATTTTATAAAAAGAATGACCCACACAATGCCCTGCATACACTATATTTAATTCGTGAAATTCCCTCGCCTGATATTTTACCTGGCAAAGAGCCTGAGTCTTTTAAAGCTGATGTTGCCTATTTGCGTGCCATGGCTCGCATTGATATCGGGCAGTTTACCGAGGCGGTTAATGACCTGAAGAGTTTGAAAAATGAACGCCATTTAACCGGTTTTGTTCTATATAACCTGGGTATTGCTTTAATCCAAAGCGGTCAGGAGCAAAAAGGTATTGATGTATTAGATGAATTAGGCGTTATGGATTTCAGTGAAAACGGTCTGCTTGCACTTAAAGATAAAACCAATTTAAAACTTGCCTATCGTCACCTTGAAAAAGGTAAAACTAAACTGGCGCAGAAATATTTTGAACGGGTGCGATTAGACGGGCCTTATTCAAACCGTGCCTTACTGGGTGCCGGTTGGGTCGCTGTTTCACAGGGACGATATGATAGAGCATTAGTGCCATGGTCAATTCTGCATGAGCGAGCCGAAACAAATTATTCTGTACAGGAAACATTAATGGCCGTTCCGTATGCCTATAGTAAGTTAAAGGCCTATGGTAAAGCCGCTAATTTATACGATCATGCAATGGATGTTTTCGCTGATGAAGTTGCCAGCCTGGATGACTCAATAATAAATATACGCAAAGGTAAATTTCTTACAGCATTACTTAATGATAATGCAAACAAAGATAAAAACTGGGTGGTAAATTTACGAGAATTGCCCGATGCGCCGGAGACACGTTACAAACTTGAATTACTGGCTTCACATGATTTTCAGCAGTCCTACAAAAACTATTTTGATCTGGCAGGGCTGCATCATCACCTTGATAAATGGCTGGCTAATTTAACAGTGTATGAGGAAATGATTGAGCTCAGGCGCATCTATCAGCAGCCATTATTGCCCGTTGTTGAAAAAGAATTTAAAAAGCTGGATGCCAGAATCAAACTTCGCCTGGAACAACGCAATAATCTGGCAAGTAAAATAAAAAACATGTTGATATCACCGCGCCCCGAGCATTTGGCGACATCAACTGAACGGCAGGCATTAAACACCATTACCGCTCTGGAAGAAATCAGCATAACCAATCCGCAACTTGTTGATACTGACATTAAGCAACGGTTAAAACGTTTACGTGGTATTTTATTTTGGCGAGCAGAAAGCGAATACGATCAGCGTTTAACCGATGCTTATAATAATTTAGTTTCGTTAGATAAAGTAATTAGAGAACTGAAATCAAGGTATAACTCGTTTATTCGTACTCGTCAGGCAGCAACACAAAGTTATGAAGGTTACACCATTCCCATTCGTCAATTAAGAACACTTTTGATTGCAGCACAAAGGAAGTTAAAAGGGGTTATGGCAAAACAGGGACGTTTACTTGAAACCATGGCAATTAGTGAGCTGGATAAACGGCGAAAGCGTCTGGAAGACTATCAAATTAAAGCCCGGTTTGCTTTGGCAGAAAGTTATGACCGTGCAACAAAAGCGCAACTGGATGCACAAATTGCAAAACAACGCCAAGCGCAACGAGATGCAGAAAAGGAGAAGTCAGAAAAAGAACAAGTTGTACCGACAGATAACGTTCAGCAAGCACCTTCATCAATGGAAGCCGTGCCAGTGGATAATGCTTCACCAGTAAAAGAAAGTGGCTTGAGTCGATAGTTTTCATGTGCAGAAATAACATAAAACTACTCGTGCTTATCGTTATGGCCTCGTTGCTACTTTCTTCCTGTGCAACAACAAACACAGAAGGCACACTGGCCAGTTTAAATGATATTAAATTTGAGGTAAAAGAAGAAACCATTGAAGACAGCCTGGAAAAGGCCATGGTAAGTTACGCAAAGTTTCTTAAAGAAACACCAGAAACTGAAATGACACCGGAAGCCTTGCGTCGTCTTGCAGATTTAAAAATTCAAAAAGAGTATGAGGTCATAGACCAGGTTCATCAGCAACAGAAAGTAGAGCAGGCGCTGCGATATAATAGTGAAATAATTTCGCATAATGAAGAAGCAGATAATCTGAAAACAAAAACAGATGGTGTATCGCAGGCAGTGGACATGCAAGTTCCAGAGACTGCTTTTGTATCAATTGAAACAGGTGAAAATAAAAAAAGCATAGCAACAGAAGATGGCCCTATCGCAGACATCAGTGAAGATGAGCAAGCGTTTGGTGAGCGTGCGGGTAAAAAAATTGATTTGTCGCGATCAAACAAAATAGCAGGCAATGACGATGTAATCGATGCAGATGACTTGCAGGCAGCAGGGGCAAAAGAAGCTATTGAGCTTTATAAAGGCCTGTTAAAAAAATACCCTTTATTTGAACGTAACGATCAGGTGCTGTATCAACTATCACGTGCTTATGAAGAAACTGGTGAGGTGGATATAGCAATGGTGACGCTTGAGCAATTAATTGCTCAATATCCACAGTCACGACATATTGATGAAGCACAGTTTCGTCGTGCGGAATATTTCTTTACCCGGAAGAAATTTTTAGATGCTGAAGAATCCTATGCAACCGTTATTGCTGGTGGTGAAGGTTCAGCGTTTTATGAGCTTGCGTTGTATAAACGCGGTTGGTCATTTTTCAAACAGGATCTATATGAAGAAGCATTAAAAGATTATATTAAAATGCTTGATTATAAAATTGATAATGGTTATGAGCTGGATAACATAAACAATAAAATAGAGAAGAAGCGAATTGATGATACCTATCGTGTTATCAGTTTAAGTTTCTCTTATCTGGGTGGTGCCGAAGCAATTGTCGATTTTTTTGATAAACATGGTCACCGCTTTTATGAAGCAAGTATATACAGTCATCTGGGTGAACATTACCTGAGCAAACGGCGTTATTCAGATGCTGCACAATCTTACCAGGCGTATATTGAACGTAACCCTGTGTCCAGAGAATCGCCATATTTTAATATCCGAATTATTGAGATTTATAAGAAAGGCGGCTTTCCACGTTTAGTTGTTGATGCCAAACGGGATTTTTCAAAAACCTATAGTCTGCAATCAAATTATTGGACATTCTTTGATATTAATGACCACCCGACGGTACTGGCATTTCTGAAATCCAACCTTATTGATCTGGCAAACCATTATCATGCGCTGTATCAGGATGGTCGTCTGCGTAAACAAAAACAGGAGAATTATAAAGAAGCCATTTACTGGTATCGGGAGTTTTTAGCTTCATTTCCACAGGAGAAACAAGCACCAAACCTTAATAATCAGCTCGCCGGTTTATTGCTTGAGCATAAAGATTATTTAGCTGCAGCAGCCGAGTATGAACGTACAGCTTACAACTATCCTATGCATGAAGCTTCTTCCAGTGCTGGTTATGCAGCGGTTTATGCTTACCGTGAGTATTTGAAAGTGGTGGATCAATCACAACGAAATATTGTTAAACGTGAAATTATTCGTAGCTCAATCAAGTTTGCCGACACCTTCCCGACACATAAACATGCGGCAATTGTGCTGGTTGCTGCCGTTGATGACCTGTATGCATTGGAAAATTATCCGCAGGCAATTAAATATGGGCGCAGAGTCATTAGTGTGTACCCTAATGCAGAAAAGAAACTTTTACGCTCAGCATGGATGGTAGTTGCACATGCTTCATTCGATATAAGCAGTTATAAAGATGCAGAAATAGCCTATAAAGAAACTTTGCTGCTGACCGATAAAAAAGACAAGAGTTATAACGGGCTAACAGAAAATCTGGCTGCATCCGTTTATAAACAGGGCGAACAGGCAAGAACACTTGGCGATCATAAAGTGGCTGCTGAACATTTTTTACGTGTTGCCGAAGTCGCACCTAATTCAACAATTCGGCCTACTGCCGAGTATGATGCCGCAGCTTCGTTGATGCTGTTAAAACAATGGGGCGCAGTTGCCACTGTGCTTGAAGGTTTTAGAAAGCTTTATCCCGACAACAAACTGAATAATGATATAACAAAAAAACTTGCCATCGTTTATAAAGAAGATGGCAACTATGTAAAGTCAGCCGCTGAGTTTGAACGTATAGAAAAAGAAAATCCAGAAGATGATGCGCTACGCCGTGAAGCTTTGGCACAGGCAGCAGAGCTTTATATGAAAGTGGATAATAAAAACAAAGCACTGCAGGTTTATACCAAAATAGTTGATTACTTCCCTGTGCCGATTGAGGATGCAATCGAGACTCGTCAGAAAATGGCGAACATATATCTGGAGCAGGGCAAGGGTAAACAATATGTTTATCAGTTAAAGCAGATTGTTGCTGGTGATGCAGTGGCAGGTAATGGCAGAACCGACAGAACGAAGTTCCTCGCTGCTCATGCTGCGCTAATACTGGCAGAGCCAGAGCTTGCAGCATTTAAAAAAGTTGCGCTAGTGAAACCGTTTAAAAAGAACCTGAAGAAAAAGAAACAGCGAATGCGTAGCGTGATTAACCGTTATACAAAACTGGTTGATTATCAGGTGGGCGAGGTAACAGCAGCAGCAACTTATTACATAGCCGAAATATACTTTGAGTTTAATGTCGCATTGTTAGAGTCAGAAAGACCAACAGACTTAAACGCGGAAGAGCTGGAAGAATACGAACTGGTCATTGAAGATCAGGCATACCCGTTTGAAGAAAAAGCCATTAGTGTGCATGAAAAAAACATGGAACTGCTTGATGCTGGCATCTATAACCAGTGGATCGACAAGAGTATCGCAAAATTGTCAGTGCTGTTGCCGGCACGTTATGGCAAGACAGAAATGGCTAGTACTGTTGTTTCACTGATACAGCCAGAGAAAGTCATAAAAATTATTCCGGTAATTGATAAATCAGCTGACAAGGCTCCTGAGAGTGAAGCATTAAATAATAGTGATTTGGGTGAGAAGGTTGATAATGAAGATATTGATGATGATCTGGAAAAACAAAATGAACAGCTTGTCACTGGTGGATAAAATGAATAATGAATAATGAAAAGTTAAAAGTTAAAAGTTAAAAGTTAAAAGTTAAAAGTTGACCTCGTTCCCACGCACTGCGTGGTAACGTAGTAGCAAACGCACCAGCGTTGTATCAACACATAAAAATAGTAGGCTAAGGTGATAAGCTGTTAACGCTGGTGCGTTAATCACTGCGTTACCACGCAGTGCGTGGTAACGAGATCGAGATCTCTCCCTCTGGTCGAGATGGCAGTACAAATGAATGGTAAATAATAAATTG
>CAZALW010000025.1:0-17676 GCA_964485705.1 uncultured Thiotrichaceae bacterium | reverse complement strand
TTGTGGTTGCCGATATAGCATCGGCTACAGGGGCGTCGTTCGCTGCGGTGATGGTAATGCTTACAGTTGCCAGAGCAGAATCCACCGTGCCATCGTTTACTTTGAAGCTGAAGCTGTCATTGCCGTTGTAGTTGGTGTTGGGGATATAGCTGGCAATGTTGTCGGTGAGCGTGACGATGCCGTTGGCTGGTTGAGCAACAAGGCTGTAACTGAGTGTGTCACCATCAGTATCACTGCCTGTTAAGGTGATTGGTGTTGCGGTATCTTCGTTTGTGGTTGCTGATATAGCATCGGCTGCTACGGGGTCATCATTCACTGCGGTGATGGTGATGCCTACGGTTACCGGAGCAGAATCCACCGTGCCATCGTTTACTTTGTAGGTGAAGTTGTCACTGCCGTTGTAGTTGGCATTGGGGATATAGCTGGCAATGTTGTCGGTGAGCGTGACTGTGCCGTTTGTTGGGTTAGCAACAATGGCATAAGTCAGTGCGTTGCCTTCAAGGTCACTGTCGGTGAGGGGGATGGACACTACTGTATCTTCGTTTGTTGTTGCCGATATATCAGCATCGGCTACGGGGGGAACATTATTATTATCGCCACAAGCTGCCAGCCCGATAAACAAACTGATAACAAAAAACTGTTTTAATAATGGTTTAAACAGGTCAATAAATGACATAGTCATAATCCTTTTTTTGTATGATTCAAATATAAATAGTGTTTTGAGTGACGACATTTTTGAGCCTCTTATATACCAATGTTTTTTAGCTGTCTGTGAGTATAAGCAGCAATTCGAGACAATGAAATTTACTTTAGTTAGTTTTTATTATTAACTTTAGTTAGTATTACAACAGGTTTATGACTAAACTTACGCATACCTATTTATTTCAGAGGCTCTCCCGTTTTGCACTTATTACTTGCCGATGACCACGCTCTGTTTCGAGACAGCATGGCGGTCTGGCTTAAACAGTTAGATAAAAACCTGATTATTGATTTTTCCGACAGCCTGGATAGTGTCAACAAAAACCTGCAACAATATGATTATGATTTGCTGCTGATGGATCTGGGTATGCCTGGTATGCAGGGTGCAGTCAGTATCAAACAAATTTGCTCACAACCAAACCAGACACCACTGTTGGTGGTTTCTGCCGATGAGAACCCACTGGCTATCAGTAGTTGTATTGATGCCGGCGCAGCGGGTTATGTCACCAAGTCATCTTCGGGTGATGTCATTCTGCTGGCGGTAAATCTAGTTTTGTCCGGTGGTCGCTATCTACCCGCCAATGTTAAAAACACTAATACCGTAGATTTGTCTGACAAACAAAAACAGATTCTTGCCTATTTGGCGAAAGGTTTAAGTAATAAGGATATCGCGGAAAAAATGTATCTTTCTGAAGGTACCATAAAACAATATGTCACAAAATTACTGCGCCTGCTGAACGTGGACAACCGGATGCAGGCAGGATTAAAAGCACGTGAGTTGTTAGGTATTGGTAACTCGTAAGCCAGTATAGCTACTCAGTACCCCAAACCGTGGTTGATTAACTATTCATAAGTAACATGGTTTTGTCTCGGTTCCCACGCAGGAGCATGGGAACCAGGGAGCGTGGAAACGAGACATTGTAGGGTGGGCACGTTGTGTGTGCCCACGTTAATGGTGATTAATATGGTGGTATCCGCGTGGGCAGAAAAGCGTTGCCCACCCTACTTGGCTGATTACCCTGTGTGTCGGGTAATCAGCCTTCGGCTTAGTAAGCAGAGACTCCCGGCCTGGCGAGTTTAAAAATTGCGCTACACAACGCTACGGGTTGAACTGGCTTATATAAAAATTCGCAACCATGTTTAATCACTTTTTCTTCGACCTGCCTGTCGGTATCACCACTGATGATTAGTGCCGGTATTTTTGCATTAAAGTGCTTACGCATGGCATCCACCACCGCCAGTCCCGTCTGGTTTTCACGCAAGCGGTAATCACACAGCAGCACATCAGGTGTTGGGTAGTCCAGCGCATCCAGTTCCTGTTGCAAGCTATGCAGCCCGTCGGCCACCAACAGTTCGCACCCCCATTGCAGGAGTAAAGTACGCATTGCATTTCTGATTTCAATTTCATCATCCACCAGGATGACGAACAGACCAGCGACATCCAGTTGCGGTTGATTAGTGCTAGCCATTTCTAAACTTGCAGCATCATCGGCTAACGGTAAATAAAGTTTAAAACAACTGCCTTTACCGATTGCGCTTTCAAGCTGAATATCATGGTGTAATAAATTTGCCAGTCGCTTGACGATTGCCAGCCCCAAACCCAGACCTTTACTTCTGTCTCGCTCAGGATTTTTTAACTGATAAAATTCTGAAAAAATCTGTTGTTGATCCTGAGCAGGAATACCGACACCATCATCACACACAGAAACCAGTATCTGCTGCTCAAGCTGTTTTGCTTTTAACAGGATGTTGCTGCCCTTGCTGTGAGCGCAGGCATTAGCGACCAGATTTCGCAACATCCTGCTTAGCATTAGCGTATCACTATCAACCAGCAGCTTAGTAGCCTGTACTTCGATAGACATTCCCGTCTGACTCGCCTGTTTTTGGTGTTCATCACGAATGGTCTTTAGCAGTGTAGCAATGTCAAACACAGTACGATTGACGTGAATATCACCCGCATCCAGCCGCGACACATCCATCAACGCGGTTAACAATTCATTTAATGCGACACTGGACTGTCGGCCTTTTTTTAACAGTTGAATCTGCTCTTTATCCGTTAACAGGTTTTTTAAGGCACCAAGATAAAGATCCATGGCATGTAATGGTTGCCGCAAATCATGGCTGGTAGCTGCGAGAAAGCGTGATTTATCTGCGTTTGCTGTTTCGGCAATATGCTTTTGCCGCTTAAATTTTTCCAACAGAGTAAGATTTTCGAAACGTAGTCGTATCGATTCCGAAGTACTACGGTTGGAGACAACAGAAAAGCCCAAATTAGCCACTGCAAACACCACGAGCATATAGCCGATCAGTACAAAAACACCTTCTGCTTGCGTTAATAACGCAACAGCTAAAAGTGACAGTGTCGGCACACTAAAACCCAAAAATGCCGGCAGGAATACAGACAAGCCGGCGAGCGCGCCTGAAGTCATGCCGGTTAGAGTTACTGCGACCACCAACACACCCATTACGTCATTCGGATCCATGAACAAAAATGCAATCATGCCCCAGATAATACCGGAGAATGTTGCAGACATCACGAATACCAGACCCCATTTAACCAGTGTTGTTCCCTGTGGTTTTACACGGTAAAAAGACTTTACCAATATCAGTCTGCCAATGGTTAACGATAGATTAATCAATGCCCAGGCAGTCAGCAGTTGCTGATCTACTCGGTTCCAGAAAAATGTCACCACAACCACCATCACCCCAAGTATGCCAACAAACATAAAGGGGGATTGTTGAAATAAGGCACGTATCTGCTGGTGGTGAATGGGTGTATCAAATCTATCGATAATGGTTTTCATAATTTTTTGTTAATTAGTGTCTGAACGGAAAGTATAGCGTAGTGAGGCTGAATCAGATGCGTAAGATTAGCATCACAAGATATGCCCTATAGAAAATGCAGGAGCACAATCTTATATTGTTAGCTTCGCCATAGGCGAGAGTTAAAAAATATCTGTGTTGACGTGCATGGAAGAACTAATGTAGCGGACGCATGGATGCGTAGGAGCGACCATCTGTGAATAAAAAGTTTTTTCGTGTGTCCGCTAATGACCGAACTCAGCCATTTTTTCAATGAGCTAATCCTAATATTTATCGCCATGTTAAGTTGCAAGCAATACAAATCAGGGGGCTAATCGTGTCATCCCTAATTGTATGCCTAGTGGGCCACGTGGGACGGTAAAGCTATAAATTTCACCTTCTCTAACTATATTGACAGAGATAAATTCCCCCAACTGGCCTTCAGTGGTGGCATTTTTCAGTTCTCGCCAGCTAAACATTTGTTTGTTATCGTAACTTAAAACAATGTCACCTTTTTGTAACCCTGATTGCTCTGCGGCAGAACCCAGCATAACGGAAGCCACCCTGACGCGATTATTTTGTTTGCTGGTGTATAAATACTCATCATATCTTTCATCGCCCAGTTCTTTTCTTAAATCGACATCCTGTTGATTAAGGTTATTGAGCTCGTCAAAATATCGTTGTGTGTCCAGGTAGTCTTCTCTTTTTGCTCGATCCTGTAATTCAAGTCTTTTTAATTCGATGCTGTTTTTTCTGCGGACAATATCTTCGGCTACGGTAGAAGAAATGCCGCCTCTTATCAGATTTTCGAGGTTATATAAACGCATGGACAGTATAGATGGAAAACGATTTCTGCTTCTATTGACTGATTTTATTGGCACATTGGGTGCGGTGTCTGAGATGGATGCTAAGGCTAGTTCGATATTTTCCAGTTGCTGTTTAATCTGAGATACTTCTTCCTCTAAATAATCAAGGCGATTTTGTTCTACTGTATGGTGAAATTCAAGGTTTCCTTTTTTTTCTGCAAAAGGGTTAATACTGGAAAATACTTCTGTCACTTTTTCATTACTATTGTGCAGTGAAACAGAGGTATTATTATTTTTTTTCTCAGTAAAAATCACATAAGCAGAGATAAAACCTATTATCAAAAAAACCACAGGAATTATTATGTTATTTTTAAGCATGTTTAAGTTGAGCCAAAATCCTTATTAACATCAGCAGGTTTTCTTCGTTTACCAATATTTTTTTTATCTCGTAACCGTTGTTTTGTTCTCTTTTTTTCTTTTTTTACAACTTTTGATTTTTTTCTTTTTGCACCATAAGCTTTACCTGACGTTTTTTTATTTTCCGGTCCTTTAAATGTGCCTGCCAGTGATTTAACTTTAAGCTCAGTACATTCAGCCTGTAAAAAATTTTCAATACCAATCATCCTGTTCCATTCCTGTGCAGAAACCAGAGTAATGGATGAACCGGTATCAAACATTCTTCCTGTGCGACCAATGCGGTGCATATAATCTTCACCATTACGAGGCACATCAAAATTAACAATTAAATCGAGGTCATTAATGTCAAGTCCACGTGAAGCGACATCGGTGGCAACGATAATATCAATGTCGTTGTTTCTGAATTTGCGCAACATGTTATTGCGTTTATCCTGATCAACATCACTATGCAGAACCGCTGACATGATGTTTTTTGATTGTAACCAGCCACTAATCCGGTTTACGGTTTCTTTTTTATTGGCAAATACAAGGGCTTTATTATATTCAATATGCTGTTCTTCTTTGTTTAGAAGATGAGAACAAATATCAAGTTTATGCTCATCATTATCGGCAAGCATTTTATGCTGTTTGATGTTCTGATTATTTTCTCTGGCACTGTCGATCAGAATTTTTATCGCGTCAAACAAAACGAAATCAGTCAGGTCTTTAAATTTATTTTCATTAAAACTGGCAGAATAAAGCATGGTTTGACACTCTGCATTACACTGAGTGGCAATTTTTATGACTTCTTCACAAAAGCCCATATCCAGCATTCGGTCGGCTTCATCCAGCACCAGTATGTTGATTGCATCAAGCTCGATTACGCCACGTTTGACGTGCTCTAATAAACGCCCGGGTGTTGCGATGATAATCTCCGGGTAGGTTTGCAATGCCTTTAGCTGGTGTTTAGGGTCGACTCCGCCAATGATAATAGCGGTTTTGATTTCTGTGTATTGCGCCAGCAAGCTGCATTGTTTGTTGATTTGGCGGCATAATTCACGTGTTGGCACCAGGATTAAAGCCTGCGTGACACTTTGTGGATTGTCCAGTATTTGCTGTAGCATGGGCAGCACGTAAGCCAATGTTTTACCGCTGCCTGTCTTCGCATTCACAATCAGGTCTTTTCCTGTCAGTGCCTGAGGAATGGTAGCAGCCTGTACCTCTGTCATTTTCTCAAAGCCGAGAAATTCAAGCGCATTTAATAGTGGTTCATCGAGTAATAGTTCAGAAAACAAAGTGATACCTGTGTTAGTGTCTGGTAACTAGGAAATTTAATTATAAGCTATCTACTGCTGCTAAAGTGGCTAGTAGGTAAACAAAATAAAGACCTTGAAGCGGTGAGGAAGCCTGGAACTTTATGAGCAGATATTCAGCCAAACAGTTATTACTTCAGGAGCTGTGACGATGACAATAATGAAAACTAAACGACGCCAATTTTTATCACTATTAGGTTTAGGTGGTGCAAGTTTAGGCGCGATGGGTATGACTCTGAAAAAAGCCCATGCCCATCATACCGATACACATTTTGAAGATAAATCTGCACATAAACTGGTCTATCAGTTAAATAAAGCGGATCATGATTACATCGAAAGCATCCTTTTTTCCTGTGGTGAAATGTTACGCAAATACGGTGATGATATTGAGTTGGTAATTTCTGCGTTTGGGCCGGGTCTTAATTTACTGGCAAAGCGACCCAAACGGGCGGTTTCTCCTCTTCATCAACAACGGGTGCAATCCCTCATGCAATATGGTGTTCGTTTTCAGGCATGTGGTAATACCATGAAAAGCATGCGATGGCTGGAGCAGGATATTGTTGATAACGCACAGATTGTACCCGTGGGTATAGACGGGATTATGCAGTTGCAGGAGCAGGGCTTCAGTTATATAAGTATGTAAGTTGATAGCCGTTCACGTTTGATCTACTACAGATCACATATTAATTGTTGCATAAGTATTCGCAGTGTGTGCTTTTGAAACACGCCGTAAATATATCCCTATAGGCTTGACGGTAGCATCCATGCTACCGACAGTTTAAAAAGCACACACTGCAAATACTTATGCAACAATTAATATGTGACATACTGAGTTACTGCAGCTGAATTACCAGGCTCCTGTGTCAGGACAATTGTCCAGAAGCAGTGTTACACCCCCTGATCTTAATCAAGTTTCGTCTGCACAGTACAGATTAGGTTGATGGCTGTTTCTGCCTGCAACCAGTCTTCGGTAGGGCTGACGGTTTTATAAGTTTTACCCAGTGAAATGTAATAAGCGGCTTCGCAGATCATTTTGTGTCGCTGTTCATGTGTGACTTTAATTTTGTTGTTTTTAGCCTGTATTTTTCTGCTGGTTTTTTTTCTTACCACCTTTTTTACAGCTTTCTTTTTTGTTACCGTCTTTTTTATGGCTTTCTTTTTTGTGGTTTTTACGCTGATTGCCGGTTTTGTTGCTGCTTTTTTAGTTTTCTTTTTCGTCGTTGCCATAGTGTGTTCCGTTAAGTTTTGATGCAGTCATTTATCTAAATGTTACTACAGATATTGTAGCTTGTTTGATACCAATAATTGAAAATATTTTATTTTTTATTATTGCCAGGTTAATAATATGCAACTGACTAAAATACTTTTAGTCTTTGTATTTCCAAATGCGTGCTACTCAAGCACGTAATCTTTTTCCGTTAATTTTGCCTGTGCAGCAGCTAGTCTTGCAATCGGTACCCGTGGTGATGAGCAGGAAACATAACTTAGACCGATGTGATGACAGAAACGGATCGACTCCGGATGACCACCCTGTTCGCCACAGATGCCGACCTTTAAGTCAGGGTTGGTTTTACGTCCCCAGTCGACAGCAATTTCCATGAGGCGACCGACACCTTTAACATCGAGTGTTTCAAAGGGATTGTCCTGCAGGATATTGTTTTCTTCATACAGTGGCAGGAATTTGTTTTCTGCATCTTCGCGTGAAAATGAAAAAGTCGATTGCGTTAGATCATTGGTGCCAAAGGAGAAGAATTCGGCAATTTCAGCCAGTCTGCCTGCACGCATGCAGGCGCGTACTACTTCAATCATGGAGCCGAATTTGAACCTTAGTTTGATGTCATATTCTGCCTCAATATCGCTGTGTACCTGATCAACTATTTCTCTGACCCATAACAGTTCCTTGCCAGTACAGACTTGAGGTACCATGATTTCAGGGCATACTTCAAAGCCATCCTTGTTACATTCGGCAGCGGCTTCGAGAATTGCCCGTATTTGCATCTCATAAATTTCAGGGTAGGTGATGCCGAGCCGTACTCCACGATGGCCTAGCATCGGATTGACCTCAAACAGTTCGCGTACTTTTAGTAGCATCTGCTGCTTTTTGGCGATGGCTGAGTCCACCAGCTCTCGTCCGCCTGGGGCAAAAGGCAGGGGCAATGATTCGGTATCACTCTTGCGTTTCAACAATTGCATTATATTGACTAAATCATTGACACCGCTAACGGTTTCTTTCAGTGATCTAAGGTGTTTGATTTCAAGTTCAAGTTGTTTTTCATTGGGTAAAAATTCGTGAATAGGGGGGTCCAGCAAACGGATAGTGACAGGCCTTGGTGACATGATTTTGAACAAGTCTTTAAAGTCACCACGCTGTATCGGGCGTAATTTGTCCAGTGCTTGCTGGCGTTCCTCTTTGTCTTTTGCCAATATCATATCGATGACTAATGGCAGTCGATCCTGGGCATTAAACATGCGTTCTGTTCGGCATAAACCTATGCCCATGGCGCCATAATCTGCTGCCTGGGTTGCGGCATCAATGGTGTCGGCATTGCTCATGATTTTTAGTTTGGCTATTTCATCTGCCCAGCTGAGCAGGGTGCGTAATTCGTCGGAAAACTTGGGTGCGACAGTGTCAATCTTGCCAAGATATACATTGCCGTTGGCACCATCAATGGTGATGATGTCGCCTTCATGCAGGACGGTTGTGCCTACTTTCGCTATGTGTTTTTCGACATCAACTTCTATGCCTTCGGCACCGGCAACACAGGGTTTCCCCATGCCGCGAGCGACCACTGCTGCATGTGAGGTTTTACCGCCTCGGCTGGTCAGTATGCCTTCTGCAGCAAAAAACCCGTGGATATCTTCCGGTTTGGTTTCTTCTCGCACCAGAATAACTTTTTCACCATCGTTACGTGCCAGTTCGGCGCGGTCGGCATCAAACACGATGTAGCCCGAAGCCGCACCAGGAGAGGCAGGCAGACCATGGGCGATGGGTAGTTGCTTTGACTCAGGGTCAAGCAGGGGGTGCAGCAGTTGTTCCAGTTCTTCGGGGTCGATGCGCAACAATGCCTGATGGCGTGTAATCAGCCCTTCGTTGGTCATTTCCAGTGAAGTGCGTACTCGTGCAGTGGCATTCATCTTGCCATCGCGCGTTTGCAAACAATAAAGTACGCCATTTTCGATGGTGTATTCGTAATCCTGTACTTCATGATAATGGTTTTCCAGCCGATCGCGCAATGCCACCAGCTCTTTGTACATTTGTGGCATTTCACTAGCCAGTTCATGCACCGGTTTGGGTGTGCGAATACCAGCGACCACATCTTCACCCTGGGCATTGATAAGAAACTCGCCAAACATGGTGTTTTCACCCGTACCGGGGTTACGGGTAAAACCGACGCCGGTGGCGCAGTTGTCACCCATGTTGCCAAATACCATGGTCTGAATATTGACTGCAGTGCCATTGGCCATGTCGGCGGTAATTTTAAATTCCCGGCGATAATCAATGGCACGTTTCCCCAGCCATGAGCTGAACACGGCTTTGATGGAAAGCAGAAGTTGTTCATATACATCTTCAGGAAAAGGTTTCCCCGTTTCACTGTGTACCACATCAAGAAACAGGTCACTGATCTCACGAAAGTGTTCGGCAGAAAGATCGGTGTCCTCAGTGATGCCTTCACGTTTTTTGATGGCATCGAATGGTTTGTCAAATTTCTCGTCGCTAATGCCGAGCGCAACTTTGCCGAACAGTTGGATAAATCGACGGTAGGCATCGCGGGCAAAACGTTCATTACCGGTCTGTTTAATGAGGCCGGGAAGGGTGGCTGTATTCAAGCCAAGATTTAGAATGGTATCCATCATGCCGGGCATTGATAAAGCCGAACCTGAACGTACCGATAGCAACAGCATGTTGTCAGCATCACCAAAAGCTTTGCCGGTGTCCTGTTCTAGTGCTTTAATCTGCTGCTGTACCTGAGCCATCAATTCATCGGGCAGTTGATGATTTACAGTTGCAAGATAACTCAGACAGGCTTCAGTAGTGATAACAAAACCGGGTGGTACGTTAATACCAATCTGGGTCATCTCGCAAAGGTTGGCACCTTTGCCGCCCAGTAGTTTCTTATTCTTGCCGTCACCATCTTTAAATGAATAGGTGTAGGATGTGGCTGTGGTATTGGCGGTCATTTGGTATTCCTCCCAGAATGTTCAGTGTCGCAATAACTTCTCATTGGATGTTAATCATATTCAGTAAAGTGATGTTGATACAAGTCAATCGTCCAGTGTCTGCCGGATGGCAGGCTGTTATTATCGTCTACGTATTGTTGGTATCTTACATGAAAATAGTTTCTCAATAAGTTGTTAAGTTGTTGTTACAAACAGCTGCTACAATCGATCATTACAATCGACTATCAATAAGCTCACAAAACTCACCAATAACTAAAGCTATACAGTAATCATCTATGTCTAAATTAACCCAATCGGCCAGCTGGAAAGAGCTCGAACAACATTACAATGAAATAAAACATTCACACATGCGTGATATGTTTGCTGATGACCCCCAGCGATTTGAACAATTTTCTCTGAAACTAAACGACATTCTGTTCGATTATTCAAAAAATATTATCAACAGCCATACCATGCAGCAACTCTATCAACTGGCAGAAGACAGTGAGGTCGGTTTATGGATTTGCAGGATGTTTGATGGTGAGCCAATCAATAGCAGCGAGAACAGAGCAGTTTTGCACACTGCCCTTAGAAACAGAGATGGTTTGCCAGTACTGGTCGATGGTAAAGACGTTATGCCCGGTGTATGTAAAGAGCATGAACGGGTAAAAAAATTGGCAGAAGCCATTCGCACACGTTCATGGCGGGGTTACCATAACCAGCCGATTACTGATGTGGTTAATATTGGCATAGGCGGTTCGCATCTTGGACCATTGATGGTTACCGAAGCATTAAGACCCTACGCGCTGCACGACCTTAATGTTCATTATGTATCAAACGTTGATGAAAACCATATCACGGACACACTGGAAAATCTGAAACCTGCGACGACCTTTTTTATTATCGCCTCAAAAAGTTTTACTACTCAGGACACCATGGTCAATGCTGAAACAGCCAGGCGGTGGCACGTCAATGATGTTGGTGATGATAGTCAGATAGACAAACATTTTTCAGCCGTCAGTTCTAATTTAAAAGCCGCCAAGGCCTTTGGCATTGATGAAAACAATATCTTCCAGATGTGGGACTGGGTGGGAGGACGTTATTCATTGTGGTCAGCGATCAGCCTGCCTATTGTTATTGCTATCGGTTCGGAAAATTTTGATAAGCTTTTGCAGGGCGCTTATGAAGCCGACAAACATTTTAAAACGGCTCCGTTAGAGAAAAACATTCCTGTCATTATGGCGTTACTGGGTATTTGGTATAACAACTTTTTTGACGCGCAGAGTAGCGTTGTGCTGCCTTATGACCAGCATTTACATAAATTTCCCGCCTACCTGCAACAGGCGGACATGGAAAGTAACGGTAAAAGCGTTGACCGCCACAGCCAGGTGGTTGATTACACCACCGGCCCGGTTTTGTTCGGTGAGATTGGTATTGCCGCACAACATGCTTTTTTTCAGTTATTACATCAGGGCACAAAACTGGTGCCTGCTGATATTCTGGCACCGGTGTCAAACTTTCATTGTATCGCCAGGCACCATAGAGCACTCATGTCTAATGTGTTTGCGCAGACAGAAGCGTTGATGAAAGGTAAAACCGAGCAGGAAGCTTATGCTGAACTTAAAGCAGAAGGACTGGATGAAGAAACCATAAAAACACTGCTGCCAAATAAAATCTTTCCCGGAAACCGACCCACCAGCACCTTTCTGTTTGATAGTCTGGATCCTGCCACACTGGGTACACTTATTGCGTTGTATGAACACAAGATTTTTGTTCAGGGCATAATCTGGAACATCAACTCTTTCGATCAGTGGGGTGTTGAGCTTGGCAAGCAACTGGCATCAGGCATATTGAAAGAGCTGGATGATAATGAACCTGTGCAAGCCCACGATAGTTCTACTAATGGTTTAATTAATTACTACAAACATCAGCGTAAAAATAATCTAGTTGAAGCAGCAGAGTCCAACATTAAGAAGAAGAGAAAATGACAGCGACATTCCAGGATATTGAATATGCATTTGATTTTGTAAGTTTTGGGCAACCCGGTGAAAGCGAAGCCTATATAAATATTCACACGGGTGAAACACATTACTACTCAGAGTTTGGTGATAATGAAGAGGAACTACCCGAAGATATCAATGATGAAAATAAATACATAGCCTTGCCCACGTCATTCATTTTGGCTTGTTAATCTAATTGCTTAGATGACGATAATTACAGTGGCTTACCAAAAACAGCGGTCCAGTATCGTTTATGTCGAGCTGCGGATGGTTCATCCAAACCTGCGCCCATTTGGGTTAAATTGGGGTTCATAATGTTATTGCAATGACCTTCGCTATTTAGCCAGCGGTTCATCATGGAGCTGTTTGAATCTCCCCCTGCGACGATGTTTTCACCTGCGATACGAAATTGATAGCCCGCATTTTTCATCCGATCAAAAGGTGACAGGCCGTCCGAGCCAGTATGGGCGAAGAAGTTAACCTCTCCCATGTCTTGGGAGTGATTTTTCGCTACTTGTGCCAACACGCAATGCCATTCCAGTGCAGGGGCGGCTTCACGTTTGTTGCTTCCACAAGAACGTGAGCTGGCGCGGGCGGTGTTATGTAGCGTTAGCATTTCTAATTCGTCTGCATTGGGTATGCAGTTGCCGTCGATGGTTACTACGCTGCCACCTGAACCACCACTTCCATCACCTCCACAGCTTATCAGCGTTAGTGCGGCACAAAAAGTGATAGTTCGGATTATGTTTTTCATTGTGTTACCTCTTCTGTTATCGTTTCTGTTATCGACACTGTTACGTTATAAAGCTTGCAACGCATGAATTCTTGAATTCTGTGTGAATTCTGGGGAGAATTCTGGGGACACGATACTTAATTACCCCAGGAGGTAATTTTTTGAGAAGGGATGTGCATCAATAATTAAACGTGTCCCAGAATCCCTATAATGCAAACAAATCTGCTGATTCTAATACTATGTGATTTTTTTTATCAAATAAAACTTGAGCTGCTGTATATTCTTCAGGAGCAGAAGCAAAGATAGTAGCAGGCACAAAAAAGCCGGGGCAGTTATGCTCCGGCTTTTTTGTGGGTAACAATACAGTTACACCTGACTATCATACATACACAACTATTAGTGTGTAGATAGTATTACCAGCATCAAAGCAACAATATTGATGATTTTGATTAGCGGGTTAATCGCAGGGCCTGCCGTATCTTTGTACGGATCGCCTACGGTGTCTCCAGTAATCGCTGCTTTGTGTGCGTCCGAGCCTTTACCACCATGGTGGCCATCTTCGATGTATTTTTTGGCGTTATCCCATGCACCACCACCGGTAGTCATTGAAATAGCGACAAATAAACCGGTCACAATGGTACCAATTAACAGGCCACCCAGTGCTTCTGGGCCCAGTGTGTAAAACACGATGATGGGTACAACAATGGGTATTAATGATGGCAGAATCATTTCTTTAATGGCTGATTTTGTCAACATGTCAACCGCCCTTGAGTAATCCGGCTGTTGTGTTCTATCCATAATACCCGGCATTTCTTTAAACTGGCGACGAACTTCTTTCACGATACCACCGGCTGCACGACCGACAGCTTCCATCGCCAGCGCACCAAACAGGTAAGGGATTAAGCCACCGATAAACAAACCGATAATAACCATGTGGTTGTCTAAGGAGAAGTTAAGAACTTGACCAGCGGCTTCCAGGGTATTGGTGTAATCAGCGAACAATACCAGTGTCGCTAAACCTGCTGAACCAATGGCATAACCTTTGGTTACCGCTTTTGTGGTGTTACCCACAGCATCAAGCTGGTCAGTGGTTTTGCGAACGTCTTCAGGCAGGTCTGCCATTTCTGCGATACCGCCTGCATTATCGGTAATTGGGCCGTATGCATCCAGTGCAACGATAATGCCGGTCATGGATAACATTGAGGTTGCTGCAATTGCAATACCGTATAAACCAGCGAGTTCATAAGCACCCCATATTGAAGCACAAACAGCCAATACTGGTGCGGCGGTGGATTTCATTGAAATACCGATACCCGCAATCACGTTGGTGCCATCACCCGTGGTAGAGGCTTCAGCAATGCGTCTAACTGGAGCAAACTCGGTTGCGGTGTAATATTCAGTAATAACAATCATTGCCATGGTTAATGCCAGACCAATGAGTGCTGAGAAAAATAAATCCATTGCAGCGTAATCTTCCAGCCCGGACATCATACTGGTAGTGACAAAGTAAAAACCAATGGCGGAAACTAACGCGGCAATGAATGTACCTTTATACAGTGCGGTCATTATTTTGCCACCATCCGATGTTTTCACAAAGAAAGTACCAATAATAGACGAAATAATAGAAACACCACCCAGCATTAACGGGTAGAGAACAGCAAGTTCACCTGCGTTAACCAGCAACAGGCTGCCAAGCAGCATAGTTGCAATCAGTGTGACTGCATAGGTTTCAAACAGGTCAGCAGCCATGCCAGCACAGTCACCAACATTATCACCCACGTTATCGGCAATAACCGCAGGGTTGCGTATGTCATCTTCTGGAATTCCCGCCTCAACCTTGCCCACGATGTCAGCGCCGACATCCGCACCTTTGGTGAAGATGCCGCCACCTAATCGAGCAAAAATAGAAATTAATGAACCACCTAGAGCCAGACCAATCAGAGCATGAAGAGACTCTTTCATGTCAAAACCCATCGCAGTTAAAATAGCGTAATAACCAGCAACCGATAATAGTGCCAGACCAACTACTAACATACCGGTGACAGCACCACCTTTAAAGGCGATGTCTAATGCAGGAGCAATGCCGTCACGGGCGGCTTCGGCAGTACGTGAGTTGGCACGCACGGAGATGTTCATACCAATAAAGCCAGCCAGCCCAGAAAAAATTGCACCGATTGCAAAACCCATTGCTGTAGTCGTATTGAATGCAAACATAACAATAAAGTAGACAATCACGCCAATGGCAGCGATAGCGGTGTACTGGCGTTTCAGGTAAGCCTGAGCGCCATCCTGGATGGCGCGTTGTATGCGTACCATCTCCTCATTGCCCATGGGTTTTGCCAGTATGTTGTAAATAGTGAAAACGCCGTAAGCAATGCCGAGCAGGGCACAGACAAGGGCGAAGATTAGTTCAATAGACATTAAGAAGTCTCCTTATGAGTTTTAAGTTAGAAGTTTAAAATTACATGGGTAAAACAAAGCCCTGATTGTCAGGGCTTTGTTTTACGGTTAAATTAATTATCCAAAGAATTGAAAATAGAGTCACGAATATCTTCTACGCCGCCGATACCAGCAATTTTATGGTATTTAGGTGCATTCGCCTCAGCTGAATTTGCCCAGTTGGTGTAGTAATCAATCAGTGGTTCTGTTTGATCGTGATACACTTCAAGACGTTTTTTTACCGTCTCTTGTCTGTCGTCATCACGCTGGATTAAGTCCTCACCGGTTTCGTCATCCTTGCCTTCGACTTTGGGTGGGTTGAAAACAATATGGTAAGTTCGACCCGAGGCAAGATGGACACGACGACCCGACATGCGTTTGATGATTTCAGCGTCATCAACATCAATTTCGACTACACCGTCAATTTCTACGCCTTGCTCTTTAAGCGCATCGGCTTGTGGCAGTGTACGAGGGAAACCGTCAAACAAAAAACCGTTGGCGCAATCATCTTCTGCAATTCGGTCTTTAACCAAACCAAGAATTATTTCATCAGTGACCAGGCCACCGGCATCCATGACTTTTTTTGCTTCCAGACCCATTGGTGTGCCTGCTTTTACCGCAGCGCGTAACATGTCACCAGTGGAAATTTGAGGGATGTTGTATTTTTTTGTGATGTATCCGGCTTGCGTACCTTTGCCTGCACCGGGGCCACCTAATAAAATCAGTTTCATAGCGTCCTCTGTTTATATGTTTTTCTTTATGGATTTAGGTTTTATACAAAAAAATACCTGTTGCGATAAAGCCTGACAGGCATGTTTTTTTAGTTTATATAGGCACTCTCAAACACAGTGCCGGGTTTTATTTGTCATTGTTTTTCAAGCTCAAACTCTCGTATCAGTGCGTCAACTGTCTGTTGACCATGGTCACGCATGACTTCACCTAATACCATGCGGGCGGTATTGCGATTGTAACCGCTGCCTAATCCGCAGTGCATGGATATTAGTTCACGTGCTTTGTCGAGTGTCATGATATAAATCAACTTGAGAGCCTTTCATGAGATACAACTCATGAAAGGCTCTAAAAACAACTGGTTTTCAAATGCTCTGGATTTCAAATGGATCGCACTTTTTAGCGACCATGACTTTTTTCAGTTGCACATATTTTGGCAAACCATTTTTATTGTATGCAGGATAGGCTTCGCCCCTGATTAAAGGTTCTAAATAGTCACGGCACCTTTTGGTGATGCCAAAGCCATCTTTTGAAATGAAACTTTTAGGCATCATTTTTTCAACATTAGCCACTTTTTTTAGTGGTGCCATTTCGATCTTCCATCGGTATGGTTTGTTGCTGGTGCGTTTAATGGCTGGCATTACCGCATTGTGACCTTTAATGGCATATTCAACAGCGGCTTTGCCAACGGCATAAGCTTGTTCAACATCTGACCTGGAGGCAATGTGACGTGCTGCGCGTTGTAAATAATCCGCTACAGCCCAGTGATATTTATGCCCCAGTTTTTCCTGAATCATGCCGGCAACAACCGGTGCAGCGCCACCTAACTGGCTATGACCAAAGGCATCTTTTAGACCTGTTTCAGCAAGGAATTTTCCATCTGGCCAGGCAACACCTTCGGATACTACAACGGTGCAGTAACCAAATTGTTTCACTTTATCATCCACGTTTTTAAGAAATTTTTTCTGATCGAATTTTACTTCAGGGAACAGGATAACGATGGGGATTTCGTGGGTATCAGTAGAAGCCATTGCACCGGCAGCAGCAATCCAGCCTGCGTGGCGACCCATTACTTCAAGTACAAATACTTTAGTTGAGGTTTTACACATGGATGCGACATCGAAGCTGGCTTCCATGGTTGAAATGGCGATGTATTTTGCAACAGAGCCGAAGCCCGGACAGTTGTCTGTAATGGGTAAATCATTGTCAACCGTTTTTGGTACATGAACGGCGGTAATAGGGTAGCCCATTTTTTTACCCATTTGAGAAATTTTCAAACAGGTATCAGCAGAGTCACCGCCACCGTTGTAGAAGAAATAGCCTATGTTGTGTGCTTTGAATACTTCGATTAAACGTTCGTATTCAGCTTTGTTATCTTCAAGGCTTTTGAGTTTAAAACGACATGAACCAAATGCACCAGAGGGTGTATTACGTAAACCAGCAATAGTAGCTTTAGTTTCTTTGCTGGTATCGATAAGTTCTTCGGTCAACGCACCGATGATGCCACTACTACCGGCATAAACTTTTCCTATTTTATCTTTATGCTTACGTGCGGTTTCGATTACACCACAGGCTGATGCGTTGATTACTGCGGTAACACC
>CAZALW010000024.1:0-18454 GCA_964485705.1 uncultured Thiotrichaceae bacterium | reverse complement strand
TCAGTAAATATCTTGTCGATTATGAGGTGTTGCATTAAAACAGATCCTGGCCAGGCTAGTCATTTGTTCAGACAATATTGCGCCCGAGTATTCACCGCTCAGTTTTTAAAAAATTAAACACGTATCGCATCACTATTAATTACTAACAGAAGATGCCGTTCTTCTCCATCCTTTGGTTCGTTAACGATACCTCCATGTACCACTGCTCTCAGGATTGCGATATCCAGGGTTATTTGCGCGTATGCCATAATTATTCAATCCCGGCTCTGTTAAATTAGTGCCCATCGATGGCATTCTACGTTCAACCTGCTGCTTCATATTTGGCCTGTATGCATGAGGTGACCAGTTTTTTGGAAACCTGCTTTCGGGAAGCCTATTTTTTGGAAATACAGCACCAGGCATTTTATAGCCATCATCGCCCATAAATGGAATGCGATTGTGTAATTCCGTAGTAGTCTTTTGTTTTTCACCCGGGTTTACATAACGATATCCACTGTCTGGCATCCAGCGATTTGGTAGTCTCGGGTTTTTAGATTGCAGATCTTTTGGCCACGGTTTATCCGGGCTAAATTGGTCTATCGCAGCGCTTGATGAATCGAACATGGATTTAGTATCATTCGTCTCGCCAGCAATACTATTAAAATCGCTATTAAAATCGTTACCAAAATCAGATTCACCGCCAAATGATAAACCTTCGACAGTAAAACCACTCAATGCCGAAGACATGTAAGGGCCTGGCGGTGGTGGCGGAATCCTATCCCTCTTCGCCATCATTCGTGTCGGCCAACGTGGATATTTATAATTTAACCGTACATTAGCAGGGTTTGATTCAAATTCACTGTCTGTCTTTGCCTCATTACCTGCTGAATCCATAACATCTACTGGCTCAGCATGTACAAGAGTAGAAAAAGCAAGCAACACAAAAAGACAGATCTGCTTTTTATATTGCTCAATATTGACATAACAAAACATTGGATTACCCTCTTTAACTGTCGTCATTATCCTTCAGTCGAATTCCACGACGAGCACCTGATGATAATTTCCTTGATGGTGTTTTTTTGGCTACTGCTTTTTTCACTGGCACGACTTTTGTTACCGATTTTTTCTTAGCGACTTTCTTTACTGCTATTTTTTTAACAGTAGCCGCATTTGTCGCTGATTTTTTAGTTGCCACTTTCTTAGTAGCCGATGTCTTAACAGCTACTTTCTTAGTCACTATTTTCTTAACGGGTGTTTTCTTAACTGCTGCCGACTTAGTCACGGTTGACTTTTCAACAGCAGATGTTTTTTCTACCTCAATCTTTTCTGAGGTAACGCTTGATTTTTCAACTGGTGTTGATATCGTCGTTTTTTTTGTATCCGTTTTTTTAGTCACCGCCGTCTTAACTGGCACTTCATCACTCACCGTAGACTTTTCATTAGCAGATGCTCTTTTTACCTCAGTCTTTTCCGGTGTAGCGACTGCCTTTTCAACTGGTGCTGGTGCTGGTGATGTTGGCGCAACTGGGGGTGTTGAAGTTGGTGGCGGCGATGTTGGTGGCTCCGATTTCGGCAATAGCATACCAATCAACATACGCAATAAATTAAACACCATGGATACAACGGCAATAATCCAGCCAACAAAACCTACGATTGCACTATAGATGCGCATCCATAATGGAGCTTTAAATTCTTCAATATCAGGTGTTTCATCAATATTACCGGCAGTGGCAGCACCACTTGAAGTAGCACAACTTGGGAAGGCTTTTTTGGCAGAAATACAGCCTAATGGAATAACAAATAATGTCAGCACCGTTGAAACCACCACACCGAATAAAAGTGAAATAGCCATACCTTCAAAGATCGGGTCAGCCAAAATCACACTGGAACCGCCAACCAGTGCCAGCGCGGTAATCACAATCGGACGAGTACGTGCCTGACAGGAATTGATTACTGCATCAATAACTGGAACACCACGATTAACTTCATGCTTGGTAAAATCCACCAGCAATATCGAGTTGCGCACAATAATCCCCGCCAGTGCTATCCAGCCAATCATTGAAGTGGCAGTAAACTCTGCGTCAAATAACCAGTGACCGGGAATAATACCCACCAGGGTTAATGGAATGGGAGCCATGATGATGGACGGGAAAATAAAGTTTTTAAACTCAACCACCACCAGCATATAAATCAGGATCATGGCAATGATGAAGGCTCCACCCATGTCACGGAAGGTTTCATAGGTGACAGTCCACTCACCAGTCCATTCAATACCTGACTTACTGCTGGTCTCCGGCGGACCAAAATAAGGGCCACCAAAAAAGCCATGATCGACTGTGACTCCATCTGGCGCAATATAATCTGCCAGCATGTCATCAACCTGGAACATGCCATAAATAGGGGCAGCCAGTTCACCAGCATTTTCACCGGTAACAAATTCGACTTCTCGCAGGTTCTTATGGAAGATAATATCCTGCTCCACATCTTTTACAAAACGTCCCAGCTCGGATAATGGCAACATCGAACCATCAGGTGCCTGCACAGGAATGGTTCCCAGCCGAGAAAACTCAGAGCGTACGGATAGTGGTACCTGTAATATAATAAAAGTTGGATCAACCACAGAGCCACGCTTCAAATCGCCAACAACAAAACCGCCCATCGCCATTTCAAGCGTGTTATTAATTGAATCGATAGTGATACCTTTGCGTAATGCTTTATCGCGATCGGCTTCAAAACGCCAAATTTCAAAAGGCTGTTGCATTAAATTATCGACATCGGTGATGCTCTCTGCTTTTTCAAACATCTCGGTCATATCACGGGCAAACTGACGTCTTGTTTCTGCGTCCGGACCATAAATTTCAGCAACCACAGACTGCAATACAGGTGGGCCCGGTGGCATTTCAACAACCTGAATTCGAGCACCTGCCTTATGGGCAATAGGCGTCATAATGTCACGCATGGCGACAGCGATTTCGTGACTGGTTATCTCACGCGTTGTTTTATGCGTTAAGCCAACCTGCATATCTGCCTGCCAGGGGCTTGATCTTAAGTAATAATGACGAACCAGACCATTAAAATTATACGGCGAGGCCGTACCAACATAGGTCTGTAAAGACTCAACTTCTTCAAACTTTCTGGCCTCTTCAGCCAATGAAGACATCAAGTTAGCGGTGGTAATTAATGAGGTGCCTTCAGGGAAATTAACCACAACATTAAACTCACCTTTGTTATCAAGCGGTAACATTTTCACTGAAACGGCTGTGGTATAAAACATGACACAGGCGGCAAAAAACATGACAAACAATGACATTAAAAAACCATAACCTAAAACGCTATTATTAATTAATGATTTAATCGACTTATTGAAAAAACGCCCAAGGCGCTGGTTGCCCGCATGTTCTTTTTCAGCATGGTGCTTTAAGGTTTCCAGTGACGGCTTCATTTTGTTGGCCAGCCACGGGGTGAAGGCAAAGGCGGCAAATAAGGAGAAAATCATCGCCACCGAACCCAGTATTGGAATGGGGGACATATAAGGCCCCATCATGCCACTGACCGCACCCATCGGCATCAACGCGGCAATAACGGTGAAGGTTGCCAGGATGGTGGGATTACCCACTTCGTCAACCGCTTCAATTGAAACCTCTTCGCTCATATCTTCTTTCATCAGCCAGTGACGATAGATATTTTCAATCACCACAATCGCGTCATCAACCAGAATACCGATAGAGAAAATGAGTGCGAACAGGCTGACCCGATCAATTGTCAGCCCCAGCACCAGCGCACTAAATACAGTGAACAAAATAACAATAGGAATAACAATCAACACCACCAGTGCAGGCCGCCAGCCCAGTGCAAACCACACCAGCAAGGTAACAATGCCGGTAGCTATAAACAGTTTAAAAATTAATTCATTGACCTTATCATTGGCCGTTTCGCCATAGTTACGAGAGATGTAGATATTTACGTTATCCGGGATAATCTCGCCTTTTAACAACTCCAGCCGGTCAATAATGTTCTGGTAAACCGTGACACCATTTGAACCTTTCTTTTTAGCAATGGCGAGAGTGACCGCTTGTGCGCCATCGGCAACTTCCGTTTCAACGCTGGCAGGCCCTGTATAATGTTTTACCATTTGATGCACTTCTGACGGCCCATGCAACACGTTAGCAACATCACGGATATACACCGGAATGCCATCGCTTATGCCCACAACAATGCTTTCAACATCCTGTGCAGATTGCAGGAATGAGCCGGTATAAACTTTAAAACTCTTGTCCCAGGCTTCAATATCACCGACTGATTTTTCGCTGTTTGCCTGTTGAATAACCTGTGCAAGTTTCGGTAAACTAATGCCATAACCGGACAATTTTTCAGGCAATACTTCAACGCGTAGTTGCTCTTTACGTCCGCTGACAACAAAACCCTGGCTGGAGTTTTCTACTTCACTCAATTTTTGCAAAGTATCCAGAGCAATCAGGCGTAATGAAGCATCATCAACTTCATCTGACCATAGCGTGACCGTCAAACCCGGTACATCATCCACCGCTTTAGGTTTGACAATAAAAGTCACACCTGGCGGCATCACATCCTGGTTTGAATTAAGCTTGCTGTATAGCTTGGTTAACGAATCCTCCATTTGTTCGCCAACATCAAATTCAACAACTACAAGAGCAGAATCACGCTGCGATATACCAAAAACATTCTTCACTCCCGACATTTCACCCATAATGCGTTGCAGTGGTTTGGCAGCAAGAGCGGCCACCTGCTCAGCAGAGGCACCGGGATACTGGACAAAAATATCAACCATCGGTACTTCAATTTGCGGATCTTCCTGCCTGGGGGTAAAGGCCATGCCGACTAAACCCATCAGGATAAAGATGATGATTAACATCGGGGTTAATGGTGAGTTAATGAATGCCTTTGCGGTTGCGCCAGCAAGACCGAGTTTAAGCGCTGGTGTTTCCTGTTGATTCGTTTCTTTATTATCTGCCATGAGGATTTTCTGCTAATTACTGATTACTGATTACTGATTACTAATCACTAAACTACTGATTGACGGCAAGAGCCCCATTCGTAATTAGTAATTAAAACAAGCTATTTTTCACGCACCAATATGCGATCACCCGGCTTAAGACCTGATAAAATGGTTACTGAATTCTCGTCAATTACTTCACCAATGCGAACCATGCGCATTTTAGGTTTATTGTCTTCATCCAGTATCTGCACGGAGGGCAGGCTACCTTTTTTATCAATTGCCGCCATAGGCACTACCGGCAAGGCTCTGCTTGGTGAGCCAACGTCAGGAATCATGACTTCAGCGTACATGCCCGGCCCACCAGGAACACCTTGCGGCAAATCAAACTCAACACTTACCGTATGGTGGTTTTTATCAGCCACCGGAGAGATTAAAGCAACACGCGCATTCACCAGCGTATTGCCCACATCCAGTCGTGCGGGAACAACCATACCCTTCTTTAAACCCGGCATTAAACGGGCGGGAACATCTGCCTGTATGCGCAAAAATTTTGTATATGAAAACACAATAAGTGGCTGCCCCGGTTGAACGGTATCACCAATTTCAACCATTTTTTGCATAATCACACCGCCAAATGGTGCAATGGCTTTGGTATCACGTAATTTGGCATTAATCCCACGCAAACCAGACTCTGCTTCGGTAACACGAGAACGCGCCGATGCAACCTGCGTACCCTGAGTGACTAAATCAGCGTGTCTATCTATACTTTTATTACCACCGCCGCCGCCGGGCATAAAGCCACTACCGCCTTCATCGCCCTGAAAAAAATCATCAAACATGGCAGGCATACCCATACCGGCCATAGGGCGTGGATTGTAGATACTCGGATTCCACAGCTCCCGGTTATATTGCACCTGCGCATTTTGCATTGCATTTTTCGCCGCGCTTAGTTGTGCCTCAAGTGCCACTTTTTGCGCCTGCAACTTATCATCATTGATACGCACAAGCTCTGTACCTGCACTGAACTCATCACCTTCATCTCCGGCAATACTGACAACACGCCCGGGTATCTGCGCAGAAAGCGTTACTTCTTTAAGCGGAATAACACTGGCACCCAAAATGACTGCACCACCATGAGAAGCAACACCCACTGTAATTATTTTATCTGCCTGCACCTGTGCAGACCAGCCGCTGAGCAGCGTTATAAAAAGATACAATGGAAATTTTCCCAGAAATTTCATTCGACTTATTCTTGACATGCCAAAAACTACCTTCATGTTCATTTACACAAACTAACTAAGTTAAACGTATCCATAACTAACACATGGATTACTTGAACTGGCTAGACTGCCTTGTAGCGGCATAAAAAGCAAGAATTTTCTGCAACTTATCAAGATATATTAGAATAAACTTATGAAGAATAAGCGCTTAATTACTCTGCTCCTGCACAGGAGCACGACAGCGACAGATCTATATTATTTCTACTTCAACATCACCACTAATAAATAGCATCTCCATCAAGCTTTTCCCCATGGAAAAGAAATCACCTGTTCTATATGTGCTGCTTTTGCAAGCACCATTAACAGCCGATCCAGGCCAACAGCGACACCGGAACATTCAGGCAGACCAGATCGCAATGCCGCTATAAAATTCTCATCGATATGTCCGCAGTCCAGCCCGGCTCTTTTTCTCGCTTCATTTTCCTGTTTGAAACGTTGTAACTGTTCATCTGCATCCGTTAATTCATGAAAACCATTGGCTAATTCTAGCTCGCCAAAAAACAGCTCAAAGCGCTTAGCAACAGGAGCCTGCTGTTCATTTTTTGTGATTTTTGCTAACGCACACTGTGCAGCCGGGTAATCATACAAAAAAGTAAAACCCTTTGTATTAAAGGCTGGCAATACCTGTTGCGTGAGCAGCCAGTCCAACCAGTTATTTACCTCATCAGTAAGCCCCAGACCCTGCGGTATTTCAATATTGTTCAATTTTGCAATCTGATAACATTCAGCGGATGTGGTGTGATGTGGATTGATACCAACAAAATCAACAAACGCCTGCTGATAACTTATAGATTCAAATTGCACATTACCGACTGCAGAATTTTTTAACGACTGCCACAGATTGGTAACGAGCTCAGCTAATTGAGCCATCAACTGCTTGGCATCATAATCCGGTTGATACCATTCCAGCATGGTGAACTCAGGATTATGATTTGGCCCCAGCTCATCATCGCGAAAAGCTTTGCAAATTTGATAAATCGGTTTTTTCCAACCTGCCAGCAACCGCTTCATGGCATATTCCGGCGAGGTGTTTAAATAACAGGACTGGTCACGAAAACGTGACTGCAGGCTACTCAGATGAAGGTCGGTGGTTGAATATTGCGACAACAATGGCGTTTCAACTTCGAGCACACCTCGCGCATCAAAAAAAGCACGGATGTTTTTTAACATCAGCGCTCTTTCCAGCATAGTGCTTTTGTTGACTGTCGTGCGCCAGTGAGTATCAGCCATTAAGTTTTATCATTTCAACACGACCACTTTTCTTAGCTTTTGCCTTTTCCGGATCATCGGTTTCAGAACTGGTGATGTACAGTATCTCACCATTGTTGCCACCAGCCATGCAGGCGTAGGGGCGACCTCGGCTAAATACCCGGCTAATAATTTTTCCGCCTTCGCGAATGTGTAATAGCTGACTAATATTTGGCGCTGCCAGCCACACTGTGCCATCCGGGTTAAGGCACAAACCATCGGGGTAAGCACCATTGAGGTCGGCCCAGAGTCGGGGCTTGCCAAGATCTCCATCGGCAGCGATATCGAAAGCGGTAATACGGGCGGCGAAGGTCTCGGCGACTAACAGGGTATTACCGTCAGCGGTGATCGCCATTCCGTTTGGAAAGATGAGATCCCGGGCAACAATACGTGGCAAACCGTTGGGCGGAATCAGTATAATCTCGGCGCTTTTAACCGCTTCGCCAGCATGCAGGTCATAGCCAAAATTGCCAACCCAGGCACGTCCCTGAACATCAACCAGCATGTCGTTACAGTGAAAACTGGCAAGCGCTGACAGATCAGCATAGTCCTCTAGCTGGCCATTGACAATACGGCAGACTCGCCGCTCGGTCATTAGCACCACCAGTGTTGTGCCATCGGGTAACCAGCCGAGTCCGCCGGGTAAGTCCGGCGTCTGAATTACTTCGTTCAAACTGCCATCAGGGCGCATAGACATCACACGCTGTGCATGTTGATCGGTAAACCACAACTCACCATCATGCCAACGCGGCGCTTCGGGAAACATCAGTCCATCAGCCAGTGTGGTGCAACCAAATGGTTGATTCAACTTAAGTTCGGTGATGATCTGCTCAGTAATCGCCGCCGGGGTTTGAGCGACATTAACAACCAATCCGTTCAAGCAGGGCTCCAGATCGGAAAACTGGCTACGCAGTAATTCGGCTGGCATGAAGTGTCCGCTACGTTGTTGAAGACGGGACAGAATCAAATCATAATCAGCCTGCAAATGCACAAAATGCAGGTTTACCGGATCGCTATCCGGATGACCACTTAAGCGTTGACGATAACTTTGTTTTAATGCCGAACAGGCGAGTATCGCCGAGTCGCCACGCTTTATGTATTGCTGCAATTCATCAGCCAGTCTGTCCAGCCAGTGCCAACGGTCATCATCCTGCAACGCGATACCACTGGCCATTTTGCTTATGTTTTGTGCTGTATGAAAATCATCCGCATCCAGAAATTGCCAGCCGAGCCGTTTAGCAAGCAACTTGCCTATGGTGGTTTTGCCGTTGCCGGAGACCCCCATCAGAACAATTATCATGACCTGGCGTCCTTGCCACGCACCGGAATATCCCGCTGATACTGACGCATGATTAAATTGGCAATTAAACCCGTCCAGCCAGTCTGATGAGCGGAACCCAGACCCTGGCCGGTTTCGCCATGAAAATATTCGTAGAAGCTGTAGAGTGGTTCTTCACTGTTGGTAAACGGGGACTCGTTGCGCATGGCAGGAATGATACCGCTGTCATCTTTTCGATACAGCTCAACCAGGTGTTTGGCGATAAGGGCAGCAATCTGGCGCATATTGCGTCGCTGGCCATCGAGCTGTGGCACAGGCGCGGTAAAACCATCACCCAGAAAATGATGATATTTTTCCAGCGCCTGAATCAACGCATAGTTGGTTGGCATCCAGATAGGGCCACGCCAGTTGGAGTTACCACCGAATAGACCCGAACTGGATTCACCCGGAACATATTCAATACGGGTTTCACCAAGTCCGGGGATATAACCCAGATCTCGATGCTGCTGATGTATTTTGCTGACGCTGCGGATGCCGTAGGGCGAGAAAAATTCATCTTTATTTAACAGGCGTTTAATAATGCGCGGTAACTGTGAATGATCAACCAACGCCAGCAAATGCTCACCGCGCTCGTTTTCCCATTCCGGACAGGCACAGATGGCGTTGCCACGGAACAGCCCGCCCTTATGCTCGCGCAACAGTTGTCGAAAACGGGGCGCAGCTTTTAACAGACGCTGGTCAATGACCTCACAGGCAAATAACGGGATCAGCCCGACCCATGAATATACGTCGATTCGGTGAGCCTCGCCCTGCGGCGTAATCAGCAGATCTTTGAAAAAGCCAGCGTCGAAATCCCATAATGATACGCCGCCATCATCGCTACCGGCAATGGTATCGGCAATGGCGATAAACTGCTGGTAACACTGAATAGCAATATCTTCATATTCGCCATGGTGGCGATTAATCTCCAACGCCATGACCACCATGTTTGCTGAAAACATCGCCATCCAGCCTGTTGCATCCGCCTGCTTCAGACTGTAACCGGGTGGCAAATCACGTGAGCGGTCATACACCGAAATGTTATCCAGACCCAAAAAGCCACCCTCGAACAGATTATGTCCACTGCTGTCTTTACGGTTAATCCACCAGGAAAAATTGAGCAACAGCTTATGGAATACACGTTGCAAATAACCCACATCGCCCTCACCGCGCTGCGTTTGCTCGGCGCGGAATACTTTTAATGCGCCCCATGCATGTACCGGCGGATTGGTATCGCCGAACGACCATTCATAAGCTGGCATCTGACCATTGGGGTGCAAATAACGTTCATTCACCATTAGCTCGATTTGCGCTTTGGCGAAATCAATATCGATGTGTGCCAGGGTGGCAGCCTGAAACGCTAAGTCCCAGGTGGCAAACCAGGGGTATTCCCAGCAGTCTGGCATCGACACGATGTCAGCGGCTTTGAATTGCTGCCACTGATGATTGCGCCCATGGCGACGACCAGGAGGTGGCGGCATCTGGTCGCCCTGTAACCAGCGTTCGACATCATAATGGAAAAACTGTTTGCTCCACACCATGCCGGCAAACGCCTGACGCATGATGGCATGATCCTCCGTGCTGGCATCGGGTAATAGTGAAGTATAAAATTCGTTAGCCTCATCACGGCGCTGTTTAAAGCATTTTTTACTGCCTGCAAATGGCTTATCCAGCACCTTATTACTCAGCACCAGTTCAATACTGACGGTTTCGCCAGCCGCAGCAGACAGGTGATGAGCGGCAGCGAACTTGCTGCCACAAGATGACGGATTAACGGCCTGTTGCTCATCGTCAATCAGATAACGGTGAAAAGCATCCTTCACCCAGGGTGACGGGTTAGGCATACCCCACAAACGTTGATGGTTGGATTCATTTTCGGTGAACAGCAAATTTGCATTGCCGCGACCATACAGGTACATTTTTCCGAGGCTACGATGCTCGGCTATCACACCCCATTGATCGACCGCCGTGTCTGGGTTTAGCGTGATTTTCGGGCGCACCAGAGCATCACCGTTTTCATCCTTATCACCCCATGACCAATCGTTACGAAACCACAATTGTGGCAATAACCACAACTGTGCAGGCTGATCACCCCGGTTAGTTGCAGTAATGCGCAAATGGATTAAACCGGTTGATTGTTTGGCGTATAACATACGCACATCCCAATAACGATTGTGCTCAAAGACACCCGTATCGACCAGATTGTATGGCGGCTGATGGCGTGAACGACGCTGATTTTCAGCCACCAGGTCGGTATAAGGGTATGCACTTTGCGGGTAACAATAACGATAATCCAGATAGCTGTGAGTTGGTGTGGCATCCGCATAGAAATACACTTCTTTAACATCTTCACCGCGGTTACCCTGATTACCGGTGAGACCGAATGCCCGCTCTTTCAGAATCGGGTCACGCCCATTCCACAGTCCCAGCGCCAGACACAGGCGTTGCTCACGGTCACAGATGCCACCAAGACCATCTTCATTCCAGCGATAAGCGCGTGAACGAGCATGGTCGTGCGGGAAATATTCCCAGGCTGTGCCATGCTCGCTATAGTCTTCGCGCACTGTCCCCCAGGCACGCTCAGACAGATAAGGCCCCCATTGATCCCAACTTTGTTCATCACTTAGACGTTGACGTTCAGCACCCTGGTTGGCTTTGGTTTCAAAATTTGAGCTGTTTTTCATATTTCATCCCTGTGTAAGGCGATTATTGCATATTAGTTTTATTGTCACTTCTCAATTAGTACGTGCGGTATATGGTTTTGAGACTGTCGCTAGCATGGATGCTAGCGTCAAGCCTACAGGGACGTATTTACGGCGTGTCTCAAAACCATATACCGCACGTACTAATTGAGAAGTAACGCTTTATTTTGCTACGAACCAGCTTGACTCTGTATTAAACACCACGCTTCCAGCACCGTTGCCACCGACCATGCCTGTGCTGGTGCACCACGCGATTGGTGAGGCGGGTCGCCATCAAAAATTTCGCTAATGCAGCCGAGCCCGGCATCAAGCAGGTGATCACGCATCGGTTCGAGCAGTGCAAGTGCGGCTTCTGCATCATGGTGCAACCGAAAATGCGCCATAACATAGTGACCAAGTAGCCAGCCCCATACCGGACCATTATGGTAAGCAGCATCACGCTCGCTCACATCACCCTGATAAACACCACGATAAGACGGGGCTTGAGGCGATAGTGATCTTAGTCCATAAGAGGTGTACAGATGTTTATGCAATTCATTGAGTACCGTACTGGCTGTTTTTTTGTCGAGTAACGCCCAGGGCAAACTGAGTGCAAATACCTGATTCGGTCGGATACTGGCATCGTTGCCTTCTGGCGAATCCAGTACATCATACAGCCCGCCATCAGCACGCAGGTATCGCTGAAAACCCGACTTTGCTCGTGCTGCCAGCTCCGTATAATTACTGGCATCCCCGCCGAGACGCTCGGTAATATTCTGCATCGCCATCAGCGCGTTGTACCACAGCGCATTAATTTCCACCGGTTTGCCGGTGCGCGGGGTCGCAGCAATACCATTCACTCGTGCATCCATCCAGGTTAGCTGCGTGCCGGTTTCGCCGATATGCAACAGACCGTTGTTTTCATCCAGCTGAATCTGATAACGAGTACCACGGTGATAGGCGTTAATAATTTGTTCCAGTACCGGCAGCACCTTACGCAATGCAGACGGATCACCGCCTGCCTGCAGATAGGAGAACCAGGCAAGAATGAACCAGAGTGAGGCATCGACGCTGTTGTATTCGGGTTTTTCAGTTGCGGCGGCTGATTCCGGAAAACGATTTGGAATCATGCCCTGATCAACATAAGCGCTCCAGGTTTCCAGAATTCGGCGCGCCAACGGTAGTTGACCGGTAGCCAGCGTCAGACCGGGCAAAGCAATCATGGTATCGCGTCCCCAGTCAGCAAACCAGGGATAACCCGCGATGATTGACTCTCCCTCCGCGCCTTCTTCGGCTGCACGACGAAATAGAAACTGCTGGCTATTGAGAACCAGTTGATCGATCCAGGCGGGTGACTTTTTGCTGCGAGAACTTCGTACAGCGCTTAAAAACTTGTATTGACGATGTTGTTCCTGCTTTAGCGCAACGGCCGGATCGGGCTCTGCACTGGGCTGCAGTCCAGCCCGCACTCCATGCCATTTTTTATTATTTAGTGTCAGCCTGGCGCTGGCCACGGCCAGATGATTATCCAGCACTGGCAAACCACGTTGCTGCTCCTGTGGCAACAATAAACCATTTACCCAGTTATGTTCGAGCCGCAATTCACCTGAGTCAAGCTGAATGAACAACTCACTGCTATCGGCATAACTTAGTTGTAGCGAGCGTTTATTTTGCAACCGTGATTCCAGACTAATACTGCCACTGGGTGTTTGACTGTGGTGGTCTCGATGGTTGACCAGCAAATGCAAGTGGAGATGAATGGATGATTCAGGTACCGGGTCGAGTAGACGAAAAGCAACCCATACCGTAGCTTCTCCCTGCACCATGAAAATACATTGTTCCAGACGCACGCCAGCAACAGAATAAACCCACACCGGCAATTGGCCATTGAGACGAAAGGACTCGATATGCACATAACCGCGTGGCGCAATGGCACCGGACTGCCAACGGTTACAGCTCAAGGGGTAAAACTGACCATCAATTTCCACAGTGGCTTCGGCTCTGGCAAACATCAGGCGACGATCCAGCGCGCCATCAAGTGGCGTAATGAGCAAACCGTGATAACGACGGGTAAGTGAACCCGCTATGGTGCCAGCGGCATAAGCACCCAAACCATTGGATAACCACCATTCGCGTGACTCCGCCTGCGCCAGATTACCGCAAACAGCACGCCCGAAGCGAATCATCCGCCTTCCCTGAAACCGGGATACAGGGTCATGCCACCGTCGACAAACATGCTGATACCAGTAACATAGTCTGAATCATCCGAAGCCAGCCATACCGCAGCACGGGCAATATCGTTCGGTTTGCCAACACGCTGGTAAGGGATAAGTTTAAGCAGCTCGCTCTCTGCTTCTGGCGTATCCCAGGCGCTGGTATTGATCGGCGTGCTGATCGCCCCCGGTGAAATGCTGTTGACTCGGATCTTTTTTCCCGCCATTTCCTGTGCAATGCTCTGCATCATCATGTTGACCCCGCCTTTGGATGTCGCGTAATTGACATGACCAGCCCAGGGGATAACTTCATGCACCGATGACATACAGATAATCTTTCCCGCTGAGCAAGACAACTCCGGGGCAACACCGCGACGCACAAACTCACGCGCCGCCTCACGGCAACACAGAAACTGCCCAGTCAGATTAACATCCATAACAAACTGCCATTGTTGCAGTGTCATATCGATAAAATCCGCATCACGTTGCACACCCGCATTGGCGACCAGAATATCAATACTGCCCCAGGTTTCGATCATTTGCTTAAACATCAGTTGCACCTGGTCTTCCTTGCTGACATCGGCATGAATCGCCATCGCATCACTGCCATTTTTTTTGATGGTTTCTACTACCTTATTTGCACGCTGCTCACTACTGACGTAGTTCACCACCACTTTTGCACCCGCTTCACCGAGGGCAATGGCTACTGCTTCACCTATACCTGAATTTGCGCCGGTAACCAGTGCGCGTTGACCCTGCAAAGTCTTTTTTGGCATTACTTTCTCCTTTTAATAAAACCTTTTTGTCACTACTCAGCAAGTAGTCAGTCAAGTAGGGTGGGCACGCTTTTTGTGCCCACGCGGGACGATAAAACAGCAACACCCACAAACACTATGTATATCAGTTATCACGCGTGGGCACAAAAAACGTGCCCACCCTACCTGGCTACGCACGCGAAACGTACTCGCCAGTACGCGTATCAATTTTTAATATGTCACCTTCATTAATAAACAACGGTACTTTAACTTCACTACCAGTTTCCAGGGTGGCGGGTTTTGACGCCCCCTGCGCGGTATCGCCTTTTAAACCCGGATCCGTTTGCGCCACCGCCAGCTCAACAAAATTTGGTGCAGCAATCGAGATAGGCGAACTATTCCATAATGTCATGACGCAGACTTCCTGACCTTTTATCCATTTTGCCGTATCACCAACCGCAACAGCATCTGCAGCATACTGCTCGAAACTGGTGGGATCCATGAAATGCCAGTATTCACCATCATTATATAAATACTCAACATTCATTTCATCGACATCAGCAGCTTCAACCGATTCAGTCGATTTAAAAGTGCGCTCTAACACTCTTCCTGTTTTCAAATTTTTCATCTTAACCCGGTTAAATGCCTGACCTTTACCCGGTTTCACCATAACGTTCTCTGTGATAGAACAGGGGTCATTATCCATAATAATCTTTAAGCCATTTTTAAACTGGTTTGTATTGTATGTTGCCATGTTAAACTTTTGCCTTTGTTTTGCGAATGCGATTAGAAACAATTCAAATAACTTTTATTTGCCGCTATATTACTCTGTATTGCCTACAACTTAAATATTACGACCCTAAGGGCTTGTCAAGAAATAAATTGATCATCTTGCTTGTCTATCCTTTCGTCTTCAGCGTTGCTAAAAGGGTTGCATACAACGAGTATGCGCCCCTTTTGGTGCCTTGAATACAAAACGATATCCGGCGCAATATGATTAATTTATTTCTTGACAAGCCCTAAATACCAGAACCTGTATGTCACACCCCGTTAAATTATTTGTAAAAGTAAACCAAAGTCTGGCAGTCAATCGTTCAGTACAATTTAACAATGCAGTATTAGCCGATAATACTGACGAGATCTGGAAAAAAGAATTAACAAATGCGACCAGATCTGTCGCCAACTTGCTCGAACAACTGGATCTTAGCTCTCATATTGATGCCATCAACATTCAGCCCGATTTCAAATGTCTGGTAACACAAAACTTCATTGACAAAATGCAACCCGGTAATATCAATGATCCATTACTGCAACAGGTTCTGCCATTAAATAAAGAAGCACATCTGGCAACACAGAAAAACGGCCTGTATGACCCCGTTGGCGATATTAATGCACAGGCATCTCAAGGACTAATACATAAATATTATGGTCGTGTTTTACTTATCGCTACAGGTGCATGCGCCATCCATTGTCGCTATTGTTTCCGTCGTCATTACCCCTATCAGCAATCGTCATACACCAATAAAACACTTAACCCTGTGCTGGATTATTTAACAGAACATACAGAAATTGAAGAAGTCATCTTAAGTGGTGGTGACCCTCTAATGCTTGACAATGAAAAACTAGCCGGCCTTATCGAAAAACTGGAAACTATCAAGCACCTTCACACACTGCGAATTCACACACGCTTGCCGGTGGTTTTGCCTGACCGCATTAATACCGGCCTGATAAAACTGCTGCAATCATCCAGGTTTCAAGTTGTTATGGTGATACACGCCAACCATGCCAATGAACTACAGCACACTGAATACAACAAATTGCACATGCTACAACAGGCAGGCATTACCCTGCTAAATCAAAGCGTTCTGCTTAAAGGCGTTAATGATAATGCCGATGCCCTGGTCTCTTTGAGCAAACGATTATTCAAATGCAAAACCCTGCCTTACTACCTGCATTTACTCGACCCGGTCAAAGGTGCCATGCACTTTAAAGTGAACACAACAACTGCGCTTCTCCTGAAAAAAGACCTGGAAGAACGACTGCCGGGCTACCTGGTGCCACGATTAGTACAGGAAATCGCAGGAAACAGGTCAAAAACTGCAGTTTTTGTCACTTCTCAACAAGTCTAAGCTACAATCATGGTTAGTGCGCCGCCAAGGTTGTATTGACGGCGCACTAACTGTGAAACAATTATAATAAAATGTCCGGTTATTGATTTTTTTCTGACATAACAATAACTTAAAAAAGAAAAACAGCATCATATAATAATGAGATTACACCTACCAGAACAACATACGCCAACCGCAAACTCAAGCCCGAGCAACCCACGGCAATTAAAGAAAGTCTTATCGACTTTGCCTTTAGCTAACATGGGCGAATTAACCAGGCAAATATTCCAGATATTGCGTGACCAGAACCGCCAGTTGATGCCGAGCAAAAATCGACTGGAAAACCTGGAAATGTTACGTCATCAGGCACGTAACATATTTAACAACCTTGAAAAATATTTTATTAATCGCACCCTGCCACTACCCCTTAAAAGCCAAAAAATCGTCAACTTAAACCAGTCAATACTGCGTGAATTAATTAATGGCTATGAAATCATCGTTTATGAAGCAGCAAATAACAGCGACACTAATATTGAGGATAAAACACTCAGCATTGCTATTTGCCGGGCCATTAACTATCTATCAGAAACACTCCTCCGCTCATCAGATATTTACGCGCCCTGCCCAACGAACCTGTGGTTTGAAGCTCACCAACTTTATGCTTTTGCCGTAAGCAGGAAGCTGACAAACAATATCATCATCGATGAGGAACAGAGCCAAGAAAAAATTAGCATTGAAAATAGTTACAAACAACTATTACTGTTTGCACTCGCACACCCTGCCACCTTAGGGCAAAGCGATATTGAGCGGATTTTTAAAAAACTTTATCAATGGTCTGAGCACACCAGCATTCACCATGATGACTCTGAAAATTTAATTAACCATGCTTTTCATATAAAAGCCTCTGAAGACAGTGCACCAGGTCATCCAGACAAAAATGATTTTACTGATGACGCGACCATCCTCATATTAAATGCAGACAAATTAATCAACCATGTCAAAAACATCATTAGCCAACAAAGTAACCAGAAACAAAAGATTATCATTGGTGACACCATCCCGGTAGAAACACTCAAAGCGCTGGTCAGCGCATGGGCAAAAAACACAAAACGTCGATTCGTACGCGCAGATCACCATGGTCACATTAATGTTGCTATTGGTCTGAAGCTTGCGACTAAAACTATCCGCTCCTCGCTGAAAAAAAACAAAAAAACGGATACAAAATCCGGGTTTTTGCGAACCTCCACTTCAACAAAACAGGATCCTGATTTCACCCTGCAAGCTATAACTGCTGATACTGACAAGCACGAACAGGGTTATATCACACATAGCGAAAATGGAGATGTAAAAAATGATGCCTGGGACATGGTAGCAAAAGGTCGCGTACTAACAGAAACCTATGTCGCTGAAAAAAAGCGTACTGATGAAGCCCAGATCAAATTAAACCAGCCAACCGATTCACACTGGCAAATTGTTAATATCAGTGCCGGCGGATACTGCCTGCACTGGGATTCCGACGACACATCTAAAGCACAAATTGGTGAATTAACTGCACTACAGGAATATGACGCAAAAAAACATTTCCAATGGCGCATCGGTATCATTCGCTGGATGCAATTTACCCGCAAAGAAGGTCTGGAAATCGGTATACAGGTGATATCGCCAAAAGTGCTTACCGCAACAGTGCAACGTTTTCACCGTCCAGACGAAACACCTTTTGACTGTTTAATGCTACCGGGTTTAAAAGCATTAAAACAGGCACCGATTATCCTACTACCTGCGCACGCATTTAAAACAAATGATAAACTTGTGGTTAAAATGCTGGGCAGCAAACTTAATATAACCTGAATTCAAGTAATAAGTGCATAACCGGTTAATGTTTTTTCTTTGATACCCG
>CAZALW010000023.1:0-18706 GCA_964485705.1 uncultured Thiotrichaceae bacterium | reverse complement strand
CAGTTGATTGCAAATCAATCTACCTCGGTTCGACTCCGGGTCCCGCCTCCAAATTTCACCTGTTAGCCCAAGTGGCGTTGTGGTAGACCGTAGTTTGCAAAACTGCTTAGGTTTAGTTGCAACAATAAAACAGGGTGATACAGAAAGACCATCTGCCCAGGTGGCGTTGTGGTAGACCGTAGTTTGCAAAACTGCTTAGGTTTAGTTGCAACAATAAAACAGGGTGATACAGAAAGACCATCTGCCCAGGTGGCGAAATTGGTAGACGCAAGGGACTTAAAATCCCTCGCCTTAACGGGCGTGCCGGTTCGATTCCGGCCCTGGGCACCATTTATATCAAACTATAATTATAGTTGGTGTTGATTTAATTAAGCATACAATTACCGAATCGAACCGGCTTGCCGCTTAGATTATGGACTACATCCTTGTAGTTTACCCTCCGGGTCATTTGCAGAAGGCGCAAATGCTCAAAATTGCTCCATTCAATTTTAGTCCAGCTCTGGACCATTTACCTCCATATACACGGCACAAGTCAGTGGTCGAAGGCAATGATGCATTTACCCTGAAAGAGTCTGTAGTGTTTTATACTACTGGAGTCACTGAAGTGAGTCTGATTGAATGGAAAATATCAATAAGTGGGTTGTTATGAGTAAACCAATATGTTGGATAATTGCAGGGCCAAATGGCGCAGGAAAAACCACCTTTGCATTGAAATACCTACCTGGTGTTGGTTGTCAGAACTTTGTTAATGCCGATTTAATCGCATCAGGACTTTCGCCACTGGAACCGGGGAGAGAGTTATTTACTGCAAGTCGTCTATTTCTTGGTGAGTTGAACGAATATATCACTAAACGGGAATCTTTTGGTTTTGAAACCACCCTTTCTGGACTCGGCTATTTACGACGTATTAAACAGATGATGTCTGAAGGCTGGGAGGTTAACCTGATTTATCTGGCACTGCCGGATGTTGATCTTTCGCTTAAACGCGTAGCTGAAAGAGTGGTGCATGGGGGACACTCGGTTCCTGAAGATATTATTATCCGGCGTTACCCACGAAGTCTGTACAATTTATTTGAGTGTAATACTTACGTGGTATCTTCAACATGTTGTTTTATGAATAGCAGTGATTTACCGGAGCCAGTATTTACTCAGGAATTTGGGGAATTGGAAATTCTGAATCAGGCAGCATTTGAGCTGCTTAAAAGTAAGGCGAAATCATGACAAAAGAAAGCGAGAAAATTCTGGAAACATTGAGATCAGCGGTTTTTGAAGCGCTGGATAAAAAACGTCGACTTGAACAGTACGCCGTGGTATGGAAAGACAACCGCACGGTAATTATTGAGAATAATGACAAGAGTATTAGTCATAGCCTAAATGAAATAAAGTCTTGATTATTTTGCGAGTTTCAGGTGACGAAACTTGCTTTGCTATATTTCGGAGTAGACCATAGGCCATAGGCCATAGGGTCAGTAAATAGTTTTAAACAATATCAGCATCTTCATAAGATCTGGGTTGATGATGAACTCATATCGAGACGATTACAACGTGAACCTGTGTGGTCACAAAATCTTGCTGTTGGCCATAAAGATTATGTTGAAGGTGTAAAGTCAGCACCTGGTATAACCGGTCGGCATAAGTCAGTGAACGAAAGCAATGATGTGTTTGCCTTGAAAGAATCTATAGCGTCTTATACTGTTCATTTGGAGGATGAAATGAGCGTTTTAAGCACTGAAAATGCAGTTTTATTGGTGTAGGTTGTAATAATATCAATCTGTTACGTAGGTTCGACCCTGTGTTGTACAGTACCCTGTGTTGTATTTACTGGAATGAAACGCTACGGGCGGATACCTATAAATCTAAACTTGATTTCACTGCGTTTCAGAAGGAACATGACTTGGATTTTCATGCTTTAGATAATTTTGGCGGCTGTTCTGGTGATTATTTAGTAAACGAATGGTCGGAGACGGGTATTGTTAGAAGTAATTGAAATAATAAGAAAGTTAGAGCAAGGAAGAACCGAACCTTATCTCTGTGGTGCCAGTGACGGTAATGAATACGTTGTAAAAGGCAAAACTACGCAGGGTAAAGGGCGTATAGTCGAGTATATCTGTGCGCATATTGGTAAAGCATTTAATTTGCCAATACCTGATTTTGAAATTATTGAAGTACCTGATTTTTTGCTTGAGTACGATCCTGCTTATCAAGCAGAAATTGGAAGTGGCTCAGCATTTGCTTCAATGTATATTCCACAGTTACAGGAAGTTAACCTAAGCATTATTGATGATATAGATAACACTCTATTACAGGATATATTTTTATTTGATTACTGGGTTCATAATGAAGATCGCACTTTAGGGGATACTGGCGGTAATCCAAATTTAATATTCCGGCCTGTCGATAAGCAATTATATGTCTTAGATCACAACCTGGCTTTCGATGATGATTACACTTTAGTAGACATGAAAAAATTACATGTCTGCCGAAAAGCATGGTTTGAAGAGCAGGGGGATTTGCTAAAAGTTAGTGATTATCAAGACCGGATGAAATCGGCATTAGCAGACCTGGATAACTGTATTAATAATTTACCAGAAGAATGGTTTTCTTGCTCTACGGTTAAAGATGGTCTAATAGATAATATAGTGACGCAGTTAAACTTATACAAAGATAAAGATTTTTGGAAACCCTTACAATGAAACAAGTCTGTAAATATGCCATTGTTCAGTTCTTGCCTTACGCGGAAACAGAAGAATTCGCCAATGTTGGCGTGTTAGTCTGTGCGCCAAAGACAGGGTTCCTTGATTTCAAAATGGCTAATCCACGTTTTGCGCGTGTTACAGATTTTTTTGATGATCTTGATGGTGCAGTTTATAAGGCCGCTATTAATACATTTGCAAATGAACTCACCCAGGCTAAAAAGATTGGAACAACACTAAGAAGTGATAATTTAGTTGATTACATGGTTGAAATTACACGCTTTAGAGAATCATTGCTACGATTTGGAGGCTTACGAACTATAGCCTGTGATAATCCTCAGGATGTATTAGAAAAACTATATAACCGTTATGTCGCTAGAGATTTTCTGACAAAAGAATATCGCGAACAAGCCATGGTCAAAGTAATTCGTAACCAATTTATTCATAAAAACCTTGCCGTTAAGTATCACCAAAAGAAGATTATGACGGATTTGCGTGAAGTGAATTTACCTCTTGTGGCAGAAGTTGGTGACACTATTCGAGTAATTAAACCAATGGCGTTTAACCAAAAGAAATCAACGCAAATAATCGAGCATGGTGAGACCTGGGTTAATCGTTTCAAATGGTTGATTAATGAACAGCTGGTCGTTCCTGAGCGTGTTTTACTGCCTGTTGAAGGTCCAGTTAAGAAAGGTAAGTTAGACTTGGCGTTTAAAGAAGTTATCAACGAAATTAAAGAGCTTAATGTCAATGTAGTTGATTTTGAAGATGAAGAAAAAATCATACAATTTGCGGCGACAGATTTAGATGCCGAGACATATAATTTAAATCATTAACCTTTATTGAGTTTTTCTTTAAAATCTGTAGATTATTTCTATTTATTTTATGCGCTGTAAATGAGTAAAACTTCAGCTTTTTTTGAGTTCGATTCCAACGACATCATCAATCGGGAAAGGGGGTAGCACTGGGGGTATCTTCCTTATTCGAACCGAATTAAAAATATATAAATCAAATAGTAAAGCTATAGGTGTGGCTTCGACCCTGGCACTATATTTAGTTAGTATTTACCATAGGTACATAGTTGGTATATCCGTATTAATAACCACCGAATCGAACCGGCTTGCCGTTTAGATTATGAACTACATCCTTGTAGTTCACCCTCCGGGTCATTTGCAGAAGGCGCAAATGCTCGAAATTGCTCCATTCAATTTTAGTCCGGCCCTGGGCATCATTTCCATATTCAATTAATACTGTAGTTGTTTATAGGGGGGGTAGCAATCTATACCAAATCAAGCCTTTGGTGAGGCACATGGATGCGTCGAATAATCCCGACCGCTCCGCCATTTACCTGCCTATCTAGAATTCCCGTAACCGTCTGGGCAACCCCGTTATTCTCCCTTACTATCGAAGCCTGAGATATTAGTATTCTGTGGTAGCAGATCAGCGATAGCCTTCTCTGTTCAGGCTCCAGATAATTGTTTAAACAATTCTGCCGGGTAAGCTCGCGGTTCAAAAATGTTAGCTTTGGCTGTTTCAATCAGAATGTAAAGTATTACGCTCGCTCTGGCTCCGCGGTGGCTCACTTTTCGAGCGTTGTTGACAACGACAAAAGGCCTGGTTGCATTTTCAGCTGCATTTGCTAAAAGTTAGTGATTATCAAGACCGGATGAAATCGGCATTAGCAGACCTGGATAACTGTATTAATAATTTACCAGAAGAATGGTTTTCTTGCTCTACGGTTAAAGATGGTCTAATAGATAATATAGTGACGCAGTTAAACTTATGCAACGATTAATATCCAGCTTTACAAATAATAGCCGAGTCCATTCAAAATCATATGTTCTGTGATAGTATCAGCCAAAATATTTAAGGTAGCTATGATTAATTATCATAAATGAAGATGCAAAATACCGACCGCAAAAAAATGATTCAGCAAGGCTTTGATACCGTCGCTGCTGGCTACGATCACCCATCCTTATCCTTCTTCCCTGAAACGGCAAAACGCCTTATAAAACACCTGAACCTGAAGTCGACAGATAATCTGCTCGATGTTTGCACCGGCACCGGTGTAGTCGCACTGGCTGCAGCTGAAAAACTCAACGAGGGTCATGTGCTGGGTATTGACCTGTCAAGCGGCATGTTGCAACAGGCAAAAAATAAGGCGGCTGAAAGCAGGCTGAAAAATACTGAATTCCAGCAACTAGACCTGGAACACCTTACCCTGAAAAACTTGAACCGGGCGAATGATGCCTTCGATATCGCCACCAGCAGCTTTGGCCTGTTTTTTTTAGAAGACATGACTAAAGCCCTGAGCAATATCGTCAGTACTGTAAAACCCGGCGGAAAAGTTGCCATAACAAGTTTTGCCGGTGAAGCCTTCTCGCCGATGGCCGATATCTTCCTCAAACACTATGAATCGACGGGCAGGGAAGTGCCACCATTATCATGGAAACGTCTGGCAACACCTGAATTAATCGAAGAGCAGTTTAACGCCGTAAGCATAAACAAAGTTGAGATGCATCACGAACCACTGGGCTATCAGATGACATCATCACAGATGTGGTGGGATGTTGTGTGGAATGCTGGTTGGCGGAGTTTATTAAACCAACTCTCAGAAGAAGAACAGCAACAATTTCAAGAAAGCCACCTAAAGGAAATTGATGAAGTTATTGGAGATAACGGTGTATGGTTCAACACCGAGGTCCTGATTGCCGTTGGTGAGAAGTAATATTTTTTACATTATTCACTATTAACTATTCGTTATTCACTGCTTCTCCGTGGTGAGATGTTGTCTGGAATGCCGGCTGGCGCAGCCTGCTTAACCAGATGCCGGAAGATGAACAAAAAGATTTTAAGAAAGCGCATAGAAAAGAAATTGCTAAAGTTATTGGTAACGATGGCGTGTGGTTTAACACCGAGGTTTTAATTGCTGTAGGAGAGAAGTAAGTATACCGAAACGTACTGGATTTAACGGACCAGTAATGCGAGCAGATATTCCGCAATAAATCACAACCAGTAGTAATCTGTGATACTCCAGCGCAGGCGCAGGTAGCTTACGAACAAAAATACCAAACCCGTCTAAAGTTACCATGCTGTGATATCGATAACTCGCTTGAAAGTTCACTTATGATGAACTATAGTTCACATATTGTGAAACAATGATTCTGGTAATTATGAGCAAATTAGGCGATGCATTATTTACTGCAACTCAGAAAAATGTGTTGAGTTTATTATACATGCATCCAGAAAAAAGCTTTTATACTAAAGAAATCATACGCTTAACTGGTATGGGTGTGGCTACGATAAAACGTGAACTAGATCGTATGCTTGATGCAGGTATTCTAAGTTTTAAAAAAATTGGAAACCAGCACCATTACCAGGCAAATCCTGATTGTCCCATCTATAACGAATTGTTATCTATAGTCAGCAAAACATTTGGACTCGCAGAAGTAATCAAAGACGCTCTGGTATCTCTCGATGCTAAAATATCCATTGCATTCATATATGGCTCAGTTGCCAAAAACAGTGAAACAGCGAGTAGTGATATCGACTTACTGATAGTCTCTGAGTCACTTGCATACGCTGATTTAATGACGGTTCTGATTGATGCAGAAAAAGTCCTTGGTCGACCTGTTAACCCATCGATCTATACAACTGATCAAATAAAAGTCAGGTTGAATGAAAAAAATGCATTTATTAGCAGGATAATGCAACAACCCAAAATCTGGATAAAAGGAATTGAAAATGGCATTAAAGAAACTGGACAACCTGGTAAAGATTAATCAGCTAAATACTGAGCCACCCAACCAGAAAGAATTTGATGGCATGCTGTCATCAGCAAAAACACGTCTAAAGGATGCCAAAATAGAAGGTTTATCTGAAGACAGCGTATTCTCTTTAGCTTATGGTGCAGCGCATGCACTTTCACTAGCAGCAATGCGTTGGCATGGGTATCGTTCTGATAATCGTTATCTTGTTTTCCAATGTTTACAACATACCGTTGAGCTGGACAATGCAAAATGGCGTGTACTGGATAAATGTCACAAACAAAGAAACATTGCTGAGTATGAAGGACACCTGGAAATTACACCGCAGTTACTTCAAGAGTTAATTACAATAACAGAAGAGTTATTAGAGTCTGTTGATGCGATGGGACCTGTAAAATAGTAAATAAGCACCAAACACAAAAACCTGCACATTTTATCCACTAGCAGTGGCATAAAATTTAAATTAATCTGGTCAATGGTGTAAAGCACAATTATTCGTTATTTGGTAAAACACTGAAAAAAGTGACAGGATTAAGTTGATGATGTGTCTTATAATTAATTTTTGCATCCAATTATTAATAGGAGAAAAACGATGCAGCTAGCAATTGAACTACCTAACGATTTTATGGCGTTAGAAAAAGAGCAGGAGGTTCAACAGGAGGTGCGATTATCTTACGCGCTCAGGTTGTATAAACATTCAAAAGTGACGATTTCTCGTGCGGCTCAACTTGCAGGTATAGATATCTATCAATTTATGGCGGCCTGTAAGCTGGAAGAAATCGAGGTTATTGATGCTTCAAAAGAAGCCCTGCTGGAAGAATTGAAAGGTATGGATGTTTTATGATTTTGATTGCTGACAGCTCAGCTTTAGTGGCTTTATCGGTTTGTGACAGTCTGGATTTGCTTGATGTGTTATTTCGTGAGGTCAAAGTGCCGCAAGCTGTTTTTGATGAAGTGTCTGTTAACAATAAGCCAGAATCTGCCGCACTTGTACAATATTTATAAACCATACGGATAAACCATACGCGAAACCATACGGGTCGCACCAATGTAACCTATTGAATAAAAAACGTAATCGTTTAATATAACGCTATTACAGAGGCTTAAATACCTTATTTTATGGATAAAACCATCGCTTTAAGGAGAAAGCATAATGCCCCGCGCTAATCGCTACTTTTTACCCGGCCATGTATGGCACATTACTCACCGTTGTCATAAAAAAGATTTCTTACTGAAATTTTCCAAAGACCGACAGCGTTGGCGCTACTGGTTGTTTGAGGCCAGGAAACGATTTGGTCTTTGTGTATTAAATTACATCGTTACTTCAAATCATATACACCTATTGGTTCGTGATCGTGGTCAGGGTGAGATTGCCAAAAGCATGCAATTAGTTGCTGGGCGTACTGCACAGGAATACATCCAGCGTAAAGGTCGAAAAGGCGCATTCTGGGAAGACCGTTATCATGCTACAGCTATCGATACAGATAAATATTTAGCGCAATGTATGGTGTATATTGATTTAAATATGGTGCGTGCGGGCGTGGTTTTGCATCCAGGTGATTGGCGCTGGTGTGGTTATTGTGAAATTCAGTCACCCCCGCAACGTTATGCCGTGATTGATAGAAAGGCATTACCTGAATTGCTGGGTGTAAATAGTTTTAAACAATATCAGCACCTTCATAAGATCTGGATTGATGATGAACTCAAGTCGATGCAATTACAACGTGATCCTGTATGGTCACAAAATCTTGCTGTTGGTCATAAAGATTATGTTGAAGGTGTAAAGTCAGCACTTGGTATAACCGGTCGGCATAAGTCAGTGAACGAAAGCAATGATGCGTTTGCCTTGAAAGAATCTATAGCGTCTTATACTGTTCATTTGGAGGACGAAATAGATGTTTTAAGCACTGAAAATGCAGCTTTATTGGTGTAGACTGTAGTAATATCAATCTGTTACGTAGGTTCGACCCTGTATTGCATGTATTGCTTGAGCTGTATTGCTTGAACCCCGTATTGCTTGAGTTCAACAACCCTGCAACAACTGCCAATAAGCTGTGACCCCAGCAAGCCACGTTTTCAATAACTTAATAACAATTGCTGACTGGTTATTAATTGATGATAACAGAGGCAGACTTGATATCCTGTACGCCGAAGAACTGGAAGTGCAGCAACAGTCCTCATGCAAATAAGTGTGTTATGGTCTTCATCGGTAAAAACATTTTCACTTTTTCATTATAACTATCAAGTTCCTCAAAACCATACTTTGAATAAAAGTGTTGCGCGTTATCATTTAAGCAATCGACGATAACAGCATAGGATTTCATTTGAAGACTCACTTCATACAGATGTTTTAATGCACACAAAAAGGTGACTTTGCCAAGGCCTTGCGATTGAAACTGCTGATCAACCGCTAACTGTGCCAGCAGAAAAACAGGTACAGGGTAGTGCGGTAATTTATTAGCTAATGAAACCGGCAGATTCTTTCTATCAATAGCTCCCGGCGCAATGGTATAAAAAGAACAGATCGGCTGTTTACCGTTTTCCAGAAAATCATCCGCTGGCAACACCATAGTTCGGCTAATACCCGCCTGCATATGTTTTGCAGAAAATTTCTGTAAAAAGTTGTTTAGTGCTGTTTCCTTACACCTAAAAGAAACACGGTCATGCCGATTTTTGTCAAGTTCGACAAACCTCTTTTTTTTAACAACAGGCGACCAGTGTTTATTTGTCATTCACTTCTTTCCTTAGAATGGGGAGGTATGTCTAAAAACCGCTTTTACGAGCAAAAGCAGCTGCATCCTTTAGAGCTTTGTTGGGTTTCTTCGCTTTATCACATGCAGAAATAAATTGATCAAAAACATCAGACTTCAGTGTGATTTTTTCATGTTCAGCAATCACCTTAGATGCATTTTCATTCATCAGATGCGTAAGATATTCGGTCAGGCTTTTCATGCCCAACAAAGCTGAAGCTTTTTCTGCTTTTGCCTTAATTTCTTCATCAAGCCGCATATCAATACGTGCCAATGCCATAGCAGTCTCCAGATAATGATGTACGGAATATATCCGTATAAATTACTATAGCCATACTGGTAGCTTTTGTCAATTGTACGGATATAGACCGTAACCTGAATACCGTTATCCTATACCCATTATCCAAAACCATAAATACTGTGATAATGTCAAGTATAACTACTAGTGCATATGTCCATGGATGGACGATAGTAGGGTAATGCAGGAGCAATTACCGAGGACGCATATATAAATAAAAGGGCAGGGAGGAATGTAGAAAAATAATAAAGGGTTTAAAAACTCTTAAACCAGAAAATGAGCAATTCTGATCTCAATACCTTAAAACAATGTCTGCGCGCCAGTACCAGATCGACATGGGCTGAAGCACGCGACTGAGATCTTTGATGTATATGGATATACAAAGAAATGATATGCTTAACAAGTAAGACACTGAGACAGGAAGAATAATTATGTCATCTGTAATGCACGATGTTAAAGAACTGGTCAACCACCTGCCGGATGATACCAGCATAGAAGATGTTCAATACCATTTATATGTACTGGAAAAAATTCGCAAAGGGCGTGACGACATTAGCAATGGACGTCATTACACTACAGAAGAAGCCAGGGAACATTTAAGCCGATGGCTCAAACCGTAATCTGGTCACAGGAATCGCTGGACGACATAAACAGTATTGCGGAATACATCAGTCGCGACTCGCTCTACCATGCACAGCAAGTGGTTGAGAACATTTTTGAGCGTGGAGATAATCTGTCGGAACAACCTGAATCCGGTCGAAAAGTACCCGAGCTAAATAACCCGTTTGTGCGAGAATGTTTTATTTATAGCTATCGATTGATCTATGAAATAAAAGACACAGGCATCCATATCCTGGGTGTTATTCACGGTAAACGCTTGCTGGAATCTGTTGAGCGATTTAACCAATCTGAGTAGATAAAAAAACGCATCACCTGTAAAAAAATACATGTAGGAGCGGAACTTGACGTGCATGGACGCACTAATGTAGCGGTTGCAGGAAGCAAAAGAACTGTGCATTCCGCGATGCCAGAACGCAACACATAACCAGCCGCTAAAACTATACCCATTAAACAAACTTTTCTGTCATCTTGAGCGATAGCGAAAGATCTTATAAACCATAAATACTGTGATAGTATCAAGTCTAACTATCTGTGCATATGTCCATGGATGGACGGTAGTAGGGTAATGCAGGAGCAATTACCGAGGATGCACATAAACAACAAGGGCAGGGAGGAATGTAGAAAAATAATAAGGGTTTAAGGACGATCCATCAAACACCTGGCATCAAATGAGCGGTTCTGATCTCAATACCTTAAAACAACGCCTGCGTGAGTTCGCTGAGGAACGCGACTGGGATCTATGATGTATATGGATATACAAATGCCGTGGTTGCTGCGCCCCACATGGCAAGGATTGTTCCTACAATCCTATTGCATTTCCTCCATCCATGGAGGTCAGATGTGGGGAGGTAGGGCAATGCAGGAGCAATTGCCGAGATGCAAAAGAGCGGCCCACTCACCAAAAAACCTCTCCATGGCGCTCAGCGCCGAAGTTGCAGAAATAGTCGAACACTTGACGAATCATGGATGTTCTAATGTCGTGGGTGCAGGAAGCACAGGAACGACCCAATGGCTAACCGAAGAACAAAGCTAAAACCTTCCCAAAGATAAATTAGAAGAAGTTGAAGCTGAGCTGGCAGATACGCTTATCTATTTAATCCGCCTTGCTGATAAGCTCGTGATCAATCTAATAGCAGCGGCTCAAAGAAAAATTGAAGTTAATGAACTGAAATATCCTGTAGAGAAAGCTAAGGGTAGAGCAGAGAAATATACGGAGTTTGAATGGATTCTGTTAGGCAAAATCGTGATTTGTCACTAATTTCTCACTTTTTGTTTTGACATTGACGAATACTGTGATATTTTGCTGTATATTTTAGTCAAAATTTAATATTAGTACTTTTTATGATAGGCATAGATTTGTTTTCTGGTGCTGGCGGCATGTCCCTCGGTGCTACAATGGCAGGAATCGACGTGCAACTTGTTGTTGAAGCAGATAAATTTGCTGCAGAAACTTACTTGCATAATCATAAGCCAAAATATGGATTATTTAATAATGATATTCGTAAATTCAGGAAAATTGATTTAAAAAGCAAAAATGAATCTACTGTTATTTTTGGTGGACCACCTTGCCAAGGTTTTTCCACATCAAATCAAAAGACACGTTCCGTATTAAACGATGATAATTGGCTTTTTCAAGAGTTTATTCGTGTTGTTGACGAATATATGCCAGATTGGTTTGTATTTGAAAATGTTAAAGGAATTATCGAAACCGAAAAAGGCCTATTTGTTGAACAAATCATTGAATCTTTTGAAGCACTAGGGTACACGATTAAATATACTGTATTGAATTCTGCAGAGTTTGGAGTGCCTCAGAAAAGAGCACGTTTTTTTATTGTTGGCTCATTGCATAATTCAGACTTTGACTTTCCTCTTCCGGACAAAAAAAATAAAGTTTCCGTTAAACAGGCAATTAATGATTTGCCTTACCTGAAAAATGGTGCATCAATTAGCTATTTAGAGTATGAGAAACCAGCACGTTCATTTTATTCAAAATATATGCGTAAAGGATTAAAAAATGTGAGTGGTTGTTTTAATCATCTTGTTACACGTAATGGGTTGCTAATTATTGACAGATACAAACATATTTCTCAGGGGAAGAATTGGGAAACCATTCCTAAGCATTTAATGAAAAATTATACTGATGCCAGCAGGTGCCATACTGGAATTTATCGAAGATTGATAGAAAATTCTCCTTCTGTTGTTATTGGTAATTATAGAAAGAACATGCTTATTCATCCAACGCAGCATCGTGGTCTTTCTGTCAGAGAAGCAGCTCGATTACAATCATTTCCAGATTGGTTCGAATTTAGAGGATCAATTGGCTTTCAGCAACAACAGGTAGGTAATGCCGTACCACCGTTATTGGCTAAGGCGATATTTGAGCAAGTATTAAGAAAATCAATTTAATGGACACCATGTGTATGACCGGAACCCAGCAAATTCATATATTGCCGTTAGAGAATTATTTGAAAGAGCGCGTGGAAACCAATCCTCATTTGTTCCCACAGCGTGATACCAATTACTTTGAACAATATTTAAACATTAAAGAATGGTTAACTAAAAAACATTTTAGGGATGCTGGTGCAGGTCTTGCCACCGATGGAAATAGATACACGCAACATGATTTAGGCCATGTTAATGATGTCATAGAAGTGGCTGGCTGTATGCTTCGTATTAAGCAGAAATCTGAGTTATTAACTGGTTTTGAAACCTATATATTGTTGGTTGCGATTTTGCTTCACGACTCCGGAAATGCTGAAGGTAGGAGAGAGCATGAACAAAAGACTGCAAAAATTATACGTGAAATGGGTGATGTGGCGGGAACTTGTACTCAGGAAAAAAAACTTGCAGCGAAAATAGCTCGGTCACATGGTGGAACCACCTTGTATAAGAATATTGGTACTAAGGATACGATAGCCGTTTTAATTAACTCTATTTATGATACTTTTCCTAATGATGTAAAAATTCGCCCAAGACTGCTGGCCGCAGTTTTGCGCTTGTCAGATGAGCTTGCGGAAAAACCATCGAGAGCAAATTCCATAGCTGTTAAAGAAGTTTCTGATCCCAAAATAACAAAATATAAGCCAGATGTTGTCCATAACTTGTATTGCTCTATTGTCCAAATAAAAGTGTTTCCTGACAGTCATGAAATTAACATTAGTTTTGATGTTGATAAGTCGCTTTTAACTCAGAAATTTAAAATAAAGGAAGATAATAAAGAAGGGATATGTGAGGTTGTTGATGTATATCTTATTGATTACATAGTTAATCGACTTGAGAAGTCTGATAGGGAGCGACGATATTGTAATCGATTTATGATGGGCTTACTTCATTTTGACTCAATAAGTGTAACCATTGAAATTACCAATGATTTTGAGACGCTGGATACTATTTGTCTAAAAATAGAAGAGCGAGGTTTTCCCGACGCGGCTAGTGGGGTGTCGATTAAAGGTCTCGATGAAAAACTTGATGGGGATGTGCTGTATGAAAAATATGGCAAAGTGACAGTTGATAATAGTTCGGATGCACGAAAATGATAAGCTCAACAATAAAAGTGGAAAATCCATTCTCGGGAAAGAAACCTGATGAAATGTCACCTTCGTATGTAGCAAAATACTTTGTAAATACTCATACAGATTTTCTGAAAATTTCAGATCCAACCAATTCATTTATTAATGGTGCCAGAGGGACTGGGAAAAGTATGCTCCTTCGTAGTATGGAGATGACTGTCGCTACTGAAATAGGTGGTTTGCAAAGCATAAGCGATCTTGATTATGTGGGCATACATGTTCCATTGAGAAAAGAAGATTTTGGCATTACAGAACTTAGCAATGTGATTAGAGTAGAGGGGGCTGCTATTGGCGAGCATCTGCTAATCATGTCCGTTAGCTACCACCTTATAAGAAACCTTATTGAATCATCTTCAATGCTTGATGAGTCAAAGGTGGATGATTTTTCTGCAATATTCATCGAGTTTTATGAAATTTGTGGGGGTGATGTCCCTCAGAAAAAAGTGGAGTTCTGTACAGTAGATGATAAATTACATTACCTTCAATCTATTTGTGAGCGATCTAATTCCAGGATACGGCAGCATGCGAAAAGAATGTCAATACAAGATTCTTCAGTTACTTATAGCGGTGCGCTTTGTGGGTTAAGGGACTTTTTCATTCCTATAATTGAAGAAGCAAAATATTTTGGTTATTTGCCAGATAAGCCTTTCTTTATAATGCTTGATGATGCAGACAACCTGCCTAGAAGTATGCAACGAATAATTAATTCTTGGATATCAATGAGAGTTTATCCAAAAATATGCCTGAAAGTATCAACTCAGCTGGCTTATGCTACATTCAGGACGTTGGATAACCGCAGGATCGAATCCCCTCATGACTTCAATTCAATTGATATAGGTTCTGTTTATACTAATCGTAGTGATAGATATGCTAAAAGGATTGAGGAAATAGTCAAAAAGCGACTAACGCTTGCTGGGATTAACGTTATCCCCAAAGACTTTTTCCCTATTAATGTTAAGCAGAAAGCTCGACTTGAAGTGATTAAAGAGGAAATCAGGTCTGAGCATAAATCGAATGAAAGTAACCCAGAGAGAAAAGGAAGCTCGCGAGGAAGTGATGAAGTAACACGTTATGCTATACCTCGATTAATGCGAGAGCTACATGATACTAAGTCAAGCCACACTTTTAGCTATGCAGGCTATGACTCTTTAGTGAATTTATCTTCAGGCATAATCAGGTGGTTTCTTGAACCTGCTGCGCAAATGTTTGATGAGGTTCTCGCATCTTCTGCTGGTAGTCTTGTGGAACATATTCCTGTTGGGGTTCAGGATAGGTTGATTTATCAGTGGTCAAAGGCGTTTTCAGATGAGTTGTTACTGCCTGAGAGTGAGGGTGAATTTGATACTGATGATAGATTAAGTGATGCCAGCCTTCATCAAATTCATAGTCATGAGATATTGTATAAGCTTCACAATCTAGTATCAGCATTGGGTCTTTTTTTTAGAAGTAGAATTTTGGAGAAAAATGCATCAGAGCAGCGAGCTTTTTCTGTTGTGGTTAGGCAAAAAATTTCGAATGAACTTCAAGAGGTCTTGTCTTTGGGAATTCGTTTAGGATACCTACAGAGGGCAGATAATGCTGCTAAGGAGCTAAATGCTACTAGGAGGCCGCGATTTATTCTAGCAAGACGTTTGGGACCTAACTTTAAACTTGATATTTCTGGATATGCTGCTCATTTATCTGTAACTGCAACGCAATTAGAGCAAGCTATAGAGTCGCCAGATTTGTTTATCAATTTGAAAACAAAATTGGTAAACAAAACTGATTAAGTAGTTCAGTTTTCGTTAGATTTGGATATAGAAGACTAAGAATATGCCTATAAATAGATTGCACATTTCAAAACTTGCCGATGAATATCAGAGCGATCGTATCAATTTCATTACTAGGTCGAGTTTTGAGATTCGATGGACGGTGTGCCCTAATGCGTTGAGAGATTGTGATTTTTCTCATATTCTAATATTTCAGTCTGAGGCTAAGAGCGACGAAGCAAGGCGTTCATGTGATGAGATATGTAATAAATCTTTTGATATGGTTGTTACTATTGACTTGATAAAGTCCAACGCAGAAAAAACGTATAAAAGCCTACGTAATAATCTTGATACATGTTTTACCAATAACCAAGGTGAACTTAATTTAATTGACATCTCATGCTTTAAACGGGAAGAGTTGCTCATGGTTTTGTCGATATTGCGAGATTTGAATGAGCAGTTTCCAGATGTGAAATGCAGGCTGTTATATAGTGAAGTAGATAATATGGCAGAAGATTGGTTGAGTAGAAATACATGTGAAGTGCGCACTGTATTAGGATACTCAGGTGATCCGATGCAATCAAAAAGAACTTGTGTTATTGCAATGGTTGGGCATGAATTTAATAGAGCTAAAGATATTATTGATGTATATGATCCAAGTAAGCTAATGATTGGTCGAGGTCTTGAGGGTGAGTCAATTAATCGAGAGCTCTATGAGCGTAATATAACTTTTTACAAAGAGCTGAAAGCATATTATGGTCAAGGTTGCTCTGAGTTTGAGTTTTCATTGCTTGACCCCTTTAAGGTGAAGGCTTTGTTGTCTAATCTGTGTAGCGATGATCAGTATAATTACGTTATCGTTCCGCTAAATAATAAAATCTCTTGCTTGGGTGCGGGCTTATTTGCATTAGAAAATTCTGATGTTCAAATATGTTATAGCGAAATGTTAGAGTACAATAAGGTTCCGTATTCGACTCCTGGGGAATATATTCATATCTTAAACGTTAATGATTTCTGGGCTGATTGAAGAAAGTTTGATAGACCAGTCCCGAATGGTAGTTAAAATAGGACCGGTGACAACTGATAATCATTTGCAGCAACATTCCATCTTATTTAATAACTTTCTACTCAATAATATTTTTCTACAAAGTAAGGTATGGAAATCACAGAAAATAATATCGACTACTGGAAATGGTTAGAATTTTACAAGCCAATTTCAAACCACTTCGATAAAACTGCAGCCATAGATGGTTGTTTGTTCTTGCCTTCCGGAAAGCAATGGGATTTTGTAACCCAGTATAACAACAATAATATTTGGACACTTATTGTTACTGATTTAGATGATAGTAATGAGACACTATGGGAAATAGCAAGTGGTGTGCATTATGTGAACATGCAGGGATATCTGGTAACCGAAGTGCCTTCTTCCGAAGACATTAGCATTATTTATTAATCATGCAAATGGATAGTTTTTGATGAAAAGAAATACTGCATGGTCAGATGAAGAAATACAAACTGCGATAACAGGATATTTCGATCTGCTTGAGTCGCAGCAAAAACTCAAGCCTACCAACAAAGCTGCAATTTACCGAGAACTATCCGCCATTCACCCAGCACGAAGTGCTAAATCTTTTGAATTTAAGTTTCAAAATATCAGTGCGGTGCTTTATGAAGAAAAGTTATCCTATGCTGATGGATTGCGTCCGATGGGGAATTATCAGGCAGCACTAAAAACTTCAGTATTAAATCATTTAAAACGAATAAAACTTAAAGAACAATTACCAATTGATATTCTGGTAGAAAAACTCAGACGATTACGTAACCGTGATTATTTGCCAGTACATGGTAAAGGATCTGGTCGATATGGCCTCTCATTAGAACATTACTTAAGCATTCCTCAAAACAGCTCAAAAGAAGCTGATTTTATGGGGATTGAACTCAAAACAAAACACGGTAAAACTTTACAAACTTTATTTTCACGTGTGCCTTCGCGTTACTTGGCTTGTAAAGATAAAAATCAGTTGGTTGAAAAATTTGGTTACTTTGATGAGAAGCGCAACCGACAGGCTTTATATACATCTTTTAACAATGCACCAGATTCCTTAGGGTTCTATTTATCTCCTAAGAAAAACAAGGTAGTTGTTAATAAAAAGAAAATTAAGATATTGGAATATGACGGCAGTGTATTGGAAAATGCATTGCTTTCGAAACATAATGAGACCGCTTATGTGTCGGTTTCTTCTCAACGCTTAAAAAATGGTAAAACCGGTTGTCGTTTTGACCAGTTGTTGTATTGTAAAACCCCTTCATTATTTCGATTTATGCACATGGCCAATGACGGTAATGTCTATCTGGATTTTACTCTGTCAGAAAAAGCAGGGCGTGTAAAAGATCACGGTTTTTTATGGCGAGTGCCACAGGATGCAATAGGGAATTTGTATCAAAAAACTCAGTTGATAGACCTTGCGGCAGGTTAGTCTAATAATCAGCTGTTAATGGGTGGAGAGTTTTATAATGTTAAAAAATGTTGATATAAATTGTGATCCTCTGCATTGTTATAGATTAGACGGCCAACCTACAACCTGCGGCTTATGCGGAGCCAGAACTGACTTTGAAGAAATCAATGAAGTGATACAGCTACACGAGTGTCTGAATTTAGATTGTGGTTACAAATTCATTACTGAGAAGATAAAAATTCCTTTTAAACCTGATTAAATTCTACTAAATGAGGGTTGTTTGCATGAATAATTACTATGTTCTGGAATACTTATATCGAGATGCAAACAATTTTAAAGCCTTCGGACAGATATTAGTACTTGGTAACATTTCTGAAAATTATATTACCGAGATAAAATCATATCTTGATTCTGGTGAATTCTTTGTCGCAGAGCAGGTCAATATACCGGCTTTATACACACAACTCTGGAAATACAGTAATGGAACAACTATTGCCGACCATGCTTTCCATGAGTTTTCGTCATTACGACATGCCACTGAACATGAAATCACATCACTGGATTGTTGGGGAGAAACCTCTGCTTTGTTAACTATTTTTCGACTGGCCAGTCAACAATCGTGGGATTGTTCTCAATCTGTGCATTGTGCTGTATTCTGAGGAGTATAACATTGCACCTTGCTACTCTGGTTAACTATCTGTTTATAAATAAGATATTTTTCACTATCTTAAATAAGCTGGTTGTGTAATCCGTAATAAACTGGTAATGTAATCGCGTATAAACTGGTAACGGTAGCAGTTCTTA